>JAUQVQ010000184.1:0-4173 GCA_039794725.1 Gloeomargarita sp. HHBFW_bins_162 | reverse complement strand
CCGGCTCACCAATCTCTGGGTGAACGCCTGTGTACCATTTATCAAGATGTTCATACTTTGTTGGAACAATGGCAACCCCACCACGTTGCCGCCGAAAAGTTATTTTTTTACCGGATGGCGAATACGATCACGGTGGCGCAGGCACGGGGGGTGCTGTTGCTGGTGCTGGCGCAGCGGGGGTTATCGCTGGTGGAGTTTGCCCCGCCGGTGGTGAAACAAACCTTGACGGGGTATGGGAAAGCCGATAAGCACGCCGTCCAGACAGCGGTAGCGCAGGAATTGGCTCTGAGTCGGATTCCCCAGCCTGATGATGCCGCCGATGCCCTTGCCCTCGCTCTGACAGCCTGGTTGCACTTGGGGGTGGGGAGAGTCTTAAACAAAAGCTGAAGAAATGCCTAGACCCGGTGAACCCCGCCCATAATTGGAGTGTCTGCTGATACCGATTTCCAGGTGCTTTTATGACGACTGCGATGCCCGTAGCTCCCCAGTATGAGGATGATCGGACTGGGTTGAGTGTGGATACGCTGAAACGAGCCTTTATGGACAATCTGTTTTACATCCAGGGCAAGTTTCCCGAGATTGCTTCCCAAAATGATTACTACATGGCTCTGGCCTACACGGTGCGGGATCGGATGTTGGAACGGTGGATTAGCACGGCGCGCACCTATACTTTGCAAAAATCACGGACGGTGTGTTATCTGTCGGCGGAATTTCTCATGGGGCCGCATCTGGGGAATAACCTGATCAATTTGGGCATTTATGACCAGGTGAAACAGGCGATTACAGAACTGGGGTTGGATTTTGATGCCCTGCTCTACCAAGAGGAAGAACCGGGGTTGGGCAATGGCGGTTTGGGGCGGTTGGCGGCCTGTTTTTTGGATTCGCTGGCGACGCTGCAAATTCCGGCGATTGGCTACGGGATTCGCTACGAATTTGGCATTTTTGACCAGGAGATTCGGGATGGCTGGCAGGTGGAAATTACCGATAAATGGTTGCGCTATGGTAATCCCTGGGAAATTCCCCGACCGGAATGGGCGGTAGAAGTAAAATTGGGCGGCCACACGGAAGCCTACACCGATGAACAGGGGCGTTACCGGGTGCGCTGGCATCCCTACCAGGTGATTAAAGGGGTGCCCTACGATACGCCGATTTTGGGGTATTTGGTGAATACGGCCAATACCCTGCGGTTGTGGAAGGCGGAAGCCCCCGAATCCTTTGATTTTGCTGCCTTCAACCGGGGGGATTATTACGGGGCGGTGGACGAGAAAATTATTTCCGAAAATGTCACCAAGGTTCTTTATCCCAACGATGAACCCATCCAGGGCAAACGCCTGCGCTTGGTGCAACAGATTTTCTTTGTCTCCTGTTCGTTGCAGGATATGTTCCGCATTCTCAAGGGGCAGGGCATTCCCATCACCAGCTTCCACGAGAAATTTACCATCCAGTTAAACGACACCCACCCGGCGATTACCGTTGCGGAATTGATGCGTTTGCTGGTGGATGAATACGGGGTGGATTGGGATACGGCGTGGGATATTACCACCCGCAGTTGTGCCTACACCAACCATACGTTGTTACCGGAAGCTCTGGAACGCTGGCCGTTGGGGTTGTTTGCTTCGCTTCTGCCCCGGCATTTGGAAATTATTTATGAGATTAACCAACGGTTTCTGGATTTGGTGCGGCAACGCTTCCCCGGCGATGCGGCTAAAATTCAGCGGATGTCGTTGATTGATGAAAGCGGCGAACGCTATGTCCGCATGGCGAATCTGGCGACGGTGGGCAGTATGGCGGTAAACGGGGTGGCCGCCCTGCACACGGATTTGCTCAAACAAACGGTGCTGAAGGATTTTTACGACCTGTGGCCGGATAAATTCCAAAACAAAACCAACGGCGTGACCCCCCGGCGGTGGCTGTTGTTGAGTAATTTGCGTCTGAGTAAACTGATTGCCAGCCGCATTGGCAAAACTTGGGTGACCAACTACGATGAATTGCAACGGCTAGAAGAGCATCAGCATGACCCGGAATTTCGGCAGGAATGGCGGGCGATTAAACAGGCGATTAAAACCGATTTGGTGAGTTATATCCAGGAGCGCACGGGGATTGTGGTGAACCCGGATTCCATTTTTGATGTGCAAGTCAAGCGCATTCATGAGTACAAACGGCAACACCTGCAAGCCCTGCACATTATTGCGCTGTACAACCGCCTCAAACGGGACCCCAACCTGAATATCCCCGCCCGCACCTTCCTGTTTGGGGGTAAAGCGGCACCGGGGTATTTCATGGCGAAATTGATTATTAAACTGATCAATTCGATTGGGGAAGTGGTCAATAACGACCCGCAGATCAACGGCAAAATCAAGGTCGTCTTTCTCCCCGATTACAACGTGAAATTCTCCCAACGGGTGTTTCCGGCGGCGGATTTGTCCGAGCAAATTTCCACTGCGGGGAAAGAGGCGTCCGGGACGGGGAATATGAAATTTGCCATGAACGGGGCGTTGACCATCGGCACCTTAGACGGGGCGAATGTGGAAATCCGGGAAAAAGTCGGGGCGGAAAACTTCTTCCTGTTTGGGTTAAATGCCCAGGAAGTCATGGCACTGCGGGCGCACGGCTACCGACCCTGGGAGTATTACAACAGCAACCCGGTCTTAAAAGAAGTGATTGACCAGATTGCGGGCGGGGTGTTCTCGCGGGGGGATACGTCCCTGTTCCGGCCGATTGTGGATTCTCTGCTCAACCACGACCCCTATTTCTTGATGGCGGATTTTCAGTCGTTTATTGACTGTCAAGAGCGGGTCAGCCAAGCCTATCAGGATACGGAGCATTGGACCCGGATGTCCATTCTCAACACCGCCCGCACCGGCTTTTTCTCCTCGGACCGGAGTATGCAACAGTACTGCCAAGACATTTGGCACGTCTCGCCCGTTCCCATCGAGGTCAAACCCTACGACCACAACCAAGCTAGTCTGCGGCTCTAGGGGGAAGCATGGGACTGCATCTTTACTTCCTGCGGCACGGGGAGACCACCTTCAGCAAAACCGGCGGCTATTGTGGCACCCTCGACC
The DNA here is from genome assembly GCA_039794725.1 of Gloeomargarita sp. HHBFW_bins_162. GTDB lineage: Bacteria > Cyanobacteriota > Cyanobacteriia > Gloeomargaritales > Gloeomargaritaceae > Gloeomargarita. The sequence goes on along the minus strand of JAUQVQ010000184.1, from coordinate 1,108 downwards.
CGGAATTGACCCCGGTTGGGCAACAGATGGCGGCGGAATTTGCCCAAAGCTACTGCCATCTCCCCTGGACGGCCATTTTTTGTAGTCCCATGCGCCGCACGATAGCGACGGCACAACCCCTGGCGGAGAAAGTCGGGCTGGAACTGCACCTGCGGGACGGTCTGAAGGAACTGGACTACGGGGTGTGGGAAGGGCAAACCCCGGAGTGGGTGAAAACCCACCATCTGGACGACTACATCCACTGGATGACCGAACCGGCCTGGAATGCCCCCACCGGCGGGGAAACGGCGGTGCAAATTGCCAACCGGGCGATGGCGGTGATTGCCGAAATCGAAGCGAAGTACACCGAGGGCAATGTCCTGGTCGTGTCCCACAAGGCCACCCTGCGGATCATCCTGTGCAGTCTGCTGGGGATTGACCTGGGTCGCTACCGGGATCGGATCAACGTGCTGGTGGCTTCCGTCAGCTTGGTGCGGTTTACCCAGTACGGTCCCCTGTTGGAATTGATGGGGGATCGCAGTCACCTCAATCCCGAACTGCGGGCATTACCGGGGACTTAACTGTGACTTGAATGTTGTTTTTGAAGGAGAAAATTATGACCTTAAAAGTTGGCATCAATGGCTTTGGCCGCATCGGTCGCCTGGTGTTTCGGGCGGGGATCAATTACCCCAATATCGAATTTGTGGGGGTGAATGACCTGGTGCCGCCGGATAATTTGGCTTATTTATTGCAGTACGATTCCACGCACGGGCGGTTTGCGGGCAAGGTGGAAGCCAAAGAGGATGGCATCGTGGTCAACGACCGCTTTGTGCCCTGTTTTTCCAGCAAAGACCCGGCGGAATTGCCCTGGGCTAAAGTGGGAGCCGATTACGTGGTGGAATCTACGGGTATTTTTACCACCCACGAGGGAGCCAGCAAACACCTGACCGCCGGAGCCAAACGGGTCGTGATTTCCGCCCCCACCAAGGACCCGGACAAGGTCACCACGTTCGTCGTGGGTGTTAACGACCACCAATTTGACCCGGCGCACCACACCATCGTATCCAATGCTAGTTGTACGACCAATTGCCTCGCCCCCATCGCCAAGGTGATTCACGATCATTTCGGC
>JAUQVQ010000183.1:0-4194 GCA_039794725.1 Gloeomargarita sp. HHBFW_bins_162 | reverse complement strand
AGAACCAGAGATGGGGGGTGCCCCCCTGCGACCGCTAATCACCAATTTTTAGAGGTGCCCTTATTTTCGAGAGTTTCAAGTAAATAATGAGCACCTCTATAGCAATCCGATTTGATTTGGGAACGGTAGTTTCTGCTATAGCAGTCCTTTTTGAATGTGAAACAAGGGTCGCAGGGCGTAGCCCCGTTTTGGTTTTCTCCCCTCTCCCGTTCTGGGAGAGGGGCAGGGGGTGAGGGCAGACGTGAACGAGCCATTACTTCTGTTGCGGTTTCATTTATGATTGCCGTAGCAATCCGATTTGATTTGGGAACGGTAGTTTCTGCTATAGCAGTCCTTTTTGAATGTGAAACAAGGGTCGCAGGGCGTAGCCCCGTTTTGGTTTTGTCCCCTCTCCCGTTCTGGGAGAGGGGCAGGGGGTGAGGGCAGACCTGAACGAGGCATCACTTCTGTTGTGATCCCATTTATGATTGCTATAGACAAGCACCTGATGAGCATCTTGAGATTACGGGGAACCAGGGGCGGGGGGTGCCCCCCTGCGACCGCTCATTCACAATTTTTAGAGGTACTCTTTATCTTTCAGGAAATTGTCCTGGGGGGCAGGTTCCAGTACAGTGAGTACAGTCTTGCCTATGGAGTGCAGTTATGCTTCAGCGTCTCAAGGCGTTGCTAAAAAAAGACCCCCAACCCTCTGCCCAGCCACAACGGGAAGCTCTAGTGGATTTACTCTTGTTGGGCATGTACACGGATAATCTGCTCTCGGTCGCTGAAGCTGATTTACTGGATGAAAAACTCTTTGATTTACCCTGGGAATCGGGACAAGCCTTGAGTATTTATTTACAAGTGACTATGCCAAAAATTCGCATGGCCTATGAAAATTTACCCATCCGATTACAGCTATTGCAATCCATTCGGGATCGCTTACCGACAGTTGAATCCCGTCAGGATGCCTACCGAAAATTGCAGGAATTTCTAGCGATTGATGGGGTCGCTGCTGGGGAACAGGAATTTCTCACACAAGTACGAACCGTCTTGGGGGTGGGGACTTGACAAGACTGGGAACCTTATTTAACGTGCAGATAACACCTTCCCATTGATGGTTATGACTACACCGGAACCAGGTAAAACGTCTTTCAATCTTCGGGGGGCGGTGATTCTGGTGTTGGTGGGTATGGTCGGGGGAACTGGGTTGACCCTGTGGGGTGTAAAAAAATTTGGTACTCCTGCCGCGCCGGTGGTGAATGCGCCATCACCGGAAGCCAGAATGGGTACGGCCAGTCCCCGAGTTGCTCCTCAAGGTGAACCCGGAACAGGTGTGCCCGGTGTATTACCACAGGCCAAGGCCGTCGCCACACAAGTGAGTAATAATAACCAATTCCGGTTTGCACTCCAAAGTTGTCGCACCACAGAAAGTGGAGTGTTCTGTGAATTGATGATTACTAACCTGACGGATAAAGATATTAACTTTGTGTTGAATGGGGGTAATAATCCTCGAAGTTTAGCCTACACCGATAAGGGTTTGGAATTTAGCGCCAGCAATGTAGTGTTAGGTTCTCGATCAGGTTCGTTTTATGCGGAACAAACCTTAGTTTCTCAAGTCCCCACACCGATGACTTTACTCTTCCGGCAAATGCCCCAAACACCCCAGCTAACTTTATTGAAAATTGGTTATCGGTACCGTTCTTTAGAAACCGGCCAATGGATGGATGAAACGGTGGAATTTCGCCCTGTACCATTAATTTTGTAGCTGTTGTGTTGTTAAAGGCACCTGTAGATACCTCTCAAAGGCAGAGGATTTTTGAGTGAGAATGCAGAGATTATTGAGACGGTGCCCCTCCGACCTTTGTTCTAAACTCAAAACGGATTGCTATAGGGCACCTCTAAAAATTGGTGATTAGCGGTCGCAGGGGGGCACCCCCCGTCTCTGGTTTTCCGTAATTTCTGGATTCTAACCGAGAGATTCTTTTCCCGATTGAATAAATAGAGGTGCCCTATATTAACTCAAAGTAGCCGCTGGCTTTCTCCTCATCAGGGTAGATAATCTCACTGAGGGAACCTGAAGAGTTGTTTACACTTCTCCAAAGTGCGGTAGGCTGAAGTGCGAAACAAATAGGAATCAGGCATGAAACGACGGGAAATGTTAGTTGGGGCGGGGGTATTATTGGCGACGGGGCGAGTGTTGGCACAAGGGGCACCAGCAGGGGTAACGATTCAGTATTTTGGGCATACCTGTTTTTTGTTTACCGGCGGCGGTTTGCGGATATTGGTGAACCCATTTTTGCCGGGCGGATGTACCCAGGGCTACCGGCAACCACGGGTGCAGGCGGATTTGGTGCTGGTGAGCAGTTTGCTTCTCGATACGGGGTATGTAGTGGATTTACCCGGTGACCCCCGAGTTTTAGCCGTTTCAGGCGACTACGAACTGGCGAATGGGTTTAAGATTTCGGGGTTTCAAACCCACCATGACCGCATGGGCGGTCGCCGCTTTGGCCCCAATGTGTGTTGGCGATGGACGCAGGCCGGTATCCGGTTTTTACACTTGGGGGGAACCGCTACCCCGATTACCGTGGAGCAGAGGATTTTGTTGGGTACTCCTGATGTGCTGTTTGTACCGGTTGGCGGTCGAGACAAGGCGTTTAACCCCAAGGAAGCGGTAGAAGCGGTGCAGATGCTCAGCCCCAAAATCATTGTCCCGACCCACTACCGCACACAGGCCGCCGATGACCAGTGCGATTTGTTCCCGTTGGATGATTTTCTCGCTTTGATGGGCAACATCCCGGTGCGCCGTTTGGGGGATCAAGTCACCATCCGTCCGGGCGATCTCCCCACCCAAGGGCAACTGATCCAGGTCTTTAGCTACAATTTTGCTACCCCGGCTAAACCCACTCAACCCGGAGCCAAACCCAGCCCATCACCAACTCCCAAACCCCAGGCTACACCCAGCCCACAACCGACCCCAACGCCCACCGTTCCCATTCCCCGCTAACCTATGGCAACCACTCCTTTAGAATTACATCCGCCCCTGCCCGCCTCTGAATACGCCGAGCGGCGACGGAAATTCATGGCCGCTTTGGGAAAAGGCACGGCGATTTTCACCAGTGCGCCCCACGCTTATTTACACGGGGATGTGGAAGCAGGCTATCACCAGGACGGCAATTTGTTTTATCTCACGGGATTAAATGAACCGGAGGCGGTGGCAGTATTTGCCCCCCATCATGCGGAACATCAATTTGTGTTATTTGTCCTGCCCAAAGACCTGGAAAAAGAAGTGTGGACAGGCTATCGGGTTGGACCAGAAGCCGCGAAAGAAATCTATGGGTGTGATGCGGCTTTTCCCTTGGAAGAATTAGATAAAAAATTACCTGAATATGTGGAGGGGGCGGAGCAAATCTATTACCATCCCAGCCGTGATGAACAGATGAATCATAAAGTCTTTCATCTCTGGCGAAAAATGCTCAATTTACGACAACGCAAAGGGTACGGGCCAACCGTTTTAGCCGATGTGAATCCCCTGATCTATCCCCTGCGGATGGTCAAAAGTCCCCTAGAATTGGAACGTATCCGCCAAGCTGTTGCCATTGCCGTAAAAGCCCATATTCACGCTCAGGAAACCACCCAACCGGGAATGTATGAATATGAAATTCAAGCGGGGATGGAAACCATTTTTCGGCAAAACGGCGGGGCACCTGCCTATCCTTCCATTGTGGCCTCAGGAGCCAATGCCTGTATCTTGCACTATGGGGATAATGTGCGGCAAACCCAAGATGGGGATTTAGTGCTTATTGATGCGGGCTGTGGGTGGGGGTGTTACAACTCGGATATTACCCGCACTTTTCCGGTGAACGGCACCATGACCACCCCCCAAAAATTGATTTATGACCTCGTATTAAAAGCCCAATTAGCCGCTATTGATGTGGTTAAACCAGGTGTGCCCTACGACCAAATTCATAAAACCGCCGTGCGGGTTCTTGTTGAGGGGTTAATTGACATAGGATTACTCACGGGGGATGCGGAAGAAATTGCCAACGAAAAGGACGAAAAACAACAAAAATATCGCCCCTATTATATGCACCGTACCGGCCATTGGTTGGGGTTGGATGTGCATGATGCCGGAATTTATTATCAGGCCAAAGATGAGGCGACATTGTTAGCACCGGGGCAAGTCTTTACGATTGAACCGGGTTTATACATCGGTCC
>JAUQVQ010000182.1:0-4213 GCA_039794725.1 Gloeomargarita sp. HHBFW_bins_162 | reverse complement strand
GGCAAAAACGGTTTCCCCAGCATGGGGTAGTCGCCCTGTCGGGGCCAAATCTAGCGGCGGAAATTGCTCAAGGGTTACCGGCGGCGACCGTAGCCGCCAGTGTCCAGACCGAGGCCGCCCAACGGGTGCAACGGGTGTTGGCGTCCGAGCGGTTCCGGGTTTATACCAATAATGACCCCTTGGGAACCGAGCTGGGAGGAGCCTTAAAAAACGTCATGGCGATTGCCGCCGGGGTATCTGATGGGTTGAATTTGGGAGCCAATGCCAAGGCCGGTTTGATCACCCGTGCCCTGGCAGAGATGGTGCGGGTGGCGGTGGAATTAGGGGCAAACGCTCATACATTGTATGGTTTGTCGGGGCTGGGGGATTTGCTGGCAACCTGCAATAGTCCCTTGAGTCGCAATTATCGCCTGGGTTACGGGTTAGCGCAGGGCAAGTCTGTCGCAAGGTTACTGGAGGAATTGCAAACGACCGTTGAGGGGGTCAATACCACAAAAGTCTTAGTCCAATTAGCGGAACAGCGGGGGCTACGGGTGCCGATTGCCCAGCAGGTGTACCGACTTTTGCATAACGGGGTAACGCCCCAGCAGGCGGTGATAGAACTCATGGGGCGAGATTTGAAAGCCGAATTTTATCCAGACCGGTTATGATAAAAAATGCCCCTTTGGGGAATTAGCTCAGTTGGTAGAGCGCTGCGATCGCACCGCAGAGGTCAGGAGTTCGAATCTCCTATTCTCCATTCAAATGCAAGCGATTTGCATTAGTAGGGTCGCCGGAGCCTAGTCCTTACTGGGAACCTCTATTTATTCAATCGGGCAAAGAATCCCTTAGCGAGAATGCAGAGATTACAGAGAACCAGAGGCGGGGGCTGCGCCCCTGCGACCGCTAATTGATAATTTTTAGAAGTGCCCTACTGTTAGTTCTGGGAACCTCTATTTATCGAGGCAAAGGAGAAGTTCTATTGCCAGAACACCCAAATTACGGAGAACTAGAGACGGGGGCTGCGCCCCTGCAACCGCTCATTGCCAATTTTTAGAGGTGCCCTTTATTTATTAATCGGACAACAAATCGCTTAGCCGGAATCCAGAGATTAATTAGAACCAACGGCGGGGGGTATCCCCCTGCGACCGCTCATTGCCAAGAGGTGTCCTTCTTTCGATTACTGGAGATTCACCACCCAGCGCACACCCGTAAACATCTGTCGAATCTGGGGCTGATACCAATTCCGAAAACTCGGGCGTTTCAAGTAAGCATCTGTTGCCCAACTGCCCCCTCGCATGACTTTGTGCTGATGGTCAAAATAACCGGCAGAATAACCGGGATAGGGATAAGGCGAAAAATTGGGATAAGGGGAAAACCAAGAACTAGTCCATTCCCAAACCCAACCGGAATGGGGTAATCCCTGTTGTGCCGCCCATTCCCACTCCTGTTCGGTGGGCAAACGCTTACCAATAAAACGACAGTATGCCGATGCTTCGTAATAATTAATACCATACACAGGCTGGTTTTTATACTGTGATTGCCAGTACAATGGCTGAGTAATTTTTTCCTTTTGCACCCATCGCCAACCCGCCTCCGACCACCATCGTGCCTCCTGATAGCCCCCCGCCGTGATGAAGTCCGCAAATTCTCCTTGAGTTACGGGTACTGTGCTGATTTGAAAACTAGCGATTTCTTGAGCATAACAGGGGCGTTCATTATCTAAAGCATAGTTCATTTCATTACCGAAAATGACCCGGCCAGCAGGAATGATTAAGGTTGATTTTGACTCCTGAATTTCGGGAATTTGCGGCGTCAAAGTTCCCTGCAAAGCTCGGATAACGGTCATGGTTTCCTGATGTTGCATTTCGTGTTGAATAACCCAATACCAAATCCGTTCCTGTTCAGGGGTAATGGTGGGTAAAACAGCCAAAACTCGGTCTCGAATTATGGATACATAATCCCAGATTAATTCGCGTTGGGGCAGGATTTGGCATCGTTGCGATTTGGCATAGCCATCCACTCGAAAAACCTGAGCCAATTCAGGATAAGGTAGCGGCTCTCCCAATAACCACAGAGCTTCGGTGTAGGCAATATGTCCCCAATGCCAACCCAAAGGACTGAACTCAGGATGGACTTGTTCACAAAGTTGGGATACAGTTAAATCGCCAACTAATTTGAGGGTCTTCTGCCGCACCTCTTGATACAGGTGGTATAGGTGTTCTCGGTTGACCATCGGAGTATTATTAAAAGCACCTCTATAAATTAGCAATTATGTGATGGCAGGGGGTAACCCTCACTATATGGACACCTCTAAAAATTGGTGATTAGCGGTCGCAGGGGCGCAGCCCCCGTCTCTGGTTCTCCGTCATCTCTGGATTCTCGCTAAGGGATTCTTTCCCCGATTGAATAAATAGAGGTTCCCTATATGGTTGTCCAGAATTTCTGCATTAGACCTCTTGCTTCAATGGGAACCTCTATTAATTAGTAATTAGCGGTCGCAGGGGGGCACCCCCCGTCTCTGGTTCTCTGTAATTCCTGGATTCTCACTAAGAGATTTTTTCCCCGATTGAATAAATAGAGGTTCCCTAAATAAAAGTGCCCCTAAGAAATAGGGAGATACCCTTGTTAATCTAAAATTTTTTCCAGTCCGTAAACCAATTGTTTTAACTGTCGGACTTTGCGAATCGCTAATAATACTCCCGGCATATAACAACTGCGGTCACTTGTATCATGGCGCAGGGTGTAAAGTTCACCAGGAGCACCAAAAATTACTTCTTGATGGGCAATTAATCCCGGTAACCGCACACTGTGAATGCGAATACATTCTGGCCCAATTCCACCTCTCACCCCTGCTAAGGTTTCCGTTTCTTGTACCTGGGGGGGGTTATAGGTTTTGCCCATTTCTGCCAGCATTTGCGCTGTTTTCAAGGCTGTACCGCTGGGGGCATCGGCTTTTTGGTTGTGATGTAATTCGATGATTTCCACGTGGTCAAAATAGCGAGAGGCATGAATGGCAGCCTGTTGCAACAAAATTATGCCAATCGAAAAATTGGGCGCAATAATGCAACCCATACTGGCCTTATCACAAAACTCAGCTAAATCTTGGATTTGCTCTAAACTTAACCCCGTTGTTCCCACTACCGGATAGACCCCGTAGGCAATCGCCGCCCGCACATTTTCATAGACACTGCGGGGATGGGTAAAATCGACCAAAACTCCGGCTTGTTTTTCTTGGGCAACTAAGGCACACAAGGATTGCAAATCAGGAGTAATCGGGACTTCTAACGCAGAAATGCCAGCTACTTCCCCTGCATCTTCGCCTAGGTGATGCCGATCCACCGCTCCCATCAGTACCATGTCATTACTTTCAGAAACGGCCTTAACCACTTGGCGACCCATTTTACCGGCGGCACCTGTGACAATCACCGGGATTGGTGCATTCATATTCCACCTATGAGCTTCTTCCTGGGCTATTGTAGAGGACACTTGGGGCGGTTGGTTGCGTCATAACGGATTGAGGCACAATGAAATAAGACATGGGGGTAAAAGTATGATTCGCTCTGGTTTGGTCAGAAAGCCCCGGCGGCTGTGGTGGCTAGTTTTAGCCGTTTCGGTATTGGTGGGCGGGGTTGGGGGTGGTACGCTCTGGTGGGTGCAACACTCTCGGCAGACGGCATCAAAATCATTTGTAGTCACAGCGGAAAAACCCCGTTTGTACTGGCTGAAAATTGAACAGGGTCGGGAAATGCTTGTGAGCGACCCCCTCACCAATGTGCCCCTAAATGACCCCACCACAGCGTTACGGCAAGCCATCAATCTCATCCTCAGTACTCCTCCCAATGGTCTGACAACAGCGATTCCCTCGGGCACTCGTTTGCTCAGTTTGGAACTCAAAGATGGGGCTGTTTACGTAAATTTATCGCAGGAGTTTACGACAGGGGGAGGCAGTTATTCCGTCATTTACCGGGTGGCGCAAGTGATTTACACGGCCAGTAGTTTGAATCCCCAAGCACCGATTTATCTACAAATTGAAGGGCAACCCGCTCCACCGATTGCTGGTGAAGGTTTGGTGATTGATTACCCAACTACCCGGCGTCAATTTGCCCAGGAAGCGGGGTTACCGTTGATTTAGGGCACCTCTATTTATTGAAGCCAAGGGGAGATTCTCTTGCCAGAATGCCCGAATTACGGAGAACCAAAAACGGGGGCTGCGCCCCTGCGACCGCTAATT
>JAUQVQ010000181.1:0-4217 GCA_039794725.1 Gloeomargarita sp. HHBFW_bins_162 | reverse complement strand
ATGATGTTAGATTCATGGCTATGTTAGAAAACACGGATTATCGTCAGGTTGACCGGGAGCAATTGGTGGATATGTTGCGCCACTATTGCCAAGTTAAAGATGAATATAATCATGCCCTTTTACTCTATCGAGTTGGTGATTTTTATGAAACATTTTTCCAAGATGCGATTACAATTGCCAGGGAATTGGAACTGTATTTAACTAGTAAACATGGGGGTAAAGAAATTGGTAAAGTACCGATGGCCGGTGTCCCCCAACACGCTTTAGAACGTTATGCCAATCAACTGCTAAAAAAAGGCTATGCAGTTGCGATTTGTGACCAAACCGAAGATGCGGCGATTGCTGAGAAAGAACGACGGATGGTACGACGGGAAGTAACCCGTGTATTTACTCCGGGTACGTTATTAGAAGAAGCTCTTTTGCCCGCCAGAGAAAACAATTTTTTGTGCGCTCTAATTCTAAATAATGACCACTGGGGACTGGCACATGGCGATATTTCTACAGGGGAATTTCGGTTAACACAAGCCCAAGGCATGGAGATATTAAATCAAGAATTATTACGCATTCAACCCGCCGAGATTGTTTTACCGGTAGAAACTCCCGATTTAATTGGTTTATTACGACCCGGGGAAAGTGAGGGTAAAATTCCCGCAGGATTGCCCACTCAATTTACCTACACCTTACAACCCTATCGGTTATTTCAAATTAGTAATGCTCGCCAAATTCTATTAGAAACCTACGGTCTAAAATCTTTAGAAGGGCTGGGATGTGATGGCTTACCTTTAGCAATACAGGCGGCAGGGGGATTGTTGGGATATTTAGCCAGTAATCAGGGGCATTATCAAACCGGATTGCAATTGCCCAACACCTATTTTGTGAGTGAATATATGCGGTTGGATCAGCAAACCCGCCGCAATTTGGAATTAACTCAAACGGTGCGGGAAGGGGCGTTTCACGGTTCTCTCCTCTGGGCAATTGACCGCACCTTAACCGGAATGGGGGCACGATTGCTCCGGCGTTGGTTACTGCAACCGCTGTTAGATATACAGGCGATTAATGCCCGTTTGGATACCGTAGCGGAATTGGCAAATCAGGGGGGATTACGCCAGCGGGTGCGGGAGCATATTAAGCAAATTTATGACCTAGAACGTTTACTCGGACGGGTGCAAGCCGGGACGGCCAATGCCCGTGATCTACTGGCTTTAGCGGATTCTTTGTTAGCAGTAGGACGCTTGGCACAGGTGTTAAGTAATGCCACGTCAACGTACCTAAAAAATATGCAAACGGTTCCACCGGAATTGGAAGCCTTGGGTGAACGAGTGCGGCAATTTATCGTTGAAACACCGCCGGTTACTCTTACCGAAGGAGGCGTGATTCGCTCGGGTGTTGATGCGGAATTAGACCAGCTTAGACAAACATTAACTGAAGATCAAAATTGGATCGCTCAACTGGAAATTACGGAGAAAATTCGCACCGGTATTCCCACATTAAAAGTGGGGTTTAATAAAACCTTTGGTTACTATATCAGTATTACCAGAGCCAAAAGTGAACAAGCCCCCGCTGATTACATTCGCAAGCAGACGCTAACCAATGAAGAGCGGTATATTACCCCGGAATTGAAAGAACGGGAAATTCGCATTCTGACCCTACAAAATGAAATTAATCAACGGGAATACGAACTGTTTTTACAACTGCGACAGTCGGTATCATTGCACCAAAATCTGATTCGTCCGTTAGCCCAAAACGTAGCCGCAGTGGATGTGTTAGCTGGTTTGGCAGAAGTGGCGGTCATGCACAATTATCAGCGGCCAGAGTTACTCTCAGGACGGGAATTAAGGATTACCCAAGGACGGCATCCGGTGGTGGAACAATTGTTACCTGCGGGGTGTTTTGTACCGAATGATACCTATTTGGGAACCGGCACGGATTTGATGATTTTAACGGGGCCGAATGCCAGTGGTAAAAGTTGTTATCTGCGCCAGGTAGGGTTGATTCAACTGTTAGCTCAAATCGGTAGTTTTGTCCCGGCGACCCAAGCAAAAATCAGCATTTGTGACCGGATTTTTACCCGGGTGGGGGCGGTGGATGACCTGGCAACCGGGCAGTCAACCTTTATGGTGGAAATGTGTGAAACGGCGAATATCTTGCATCATGCCACTGACCGTTCCTTAGTTCTCCTCGATGAAATTGGACGGGGTACAGCCACGTTTGATGGGTTGGCAATTGCTTGGTCTGTGGCAGAATATCTGGCGTTTTATCTCAAGTGCCGGGGGATTTTTGCCACCCATTATCACGAATTAAATCAACTCGCCAACACCCTCAAAAATGTAGCAAATTATCAAGTGGTTGTCCAGGAATTGGCCGACCAAATTGTGTTTTTGCATCAGGTACAACCGGGGGGAGCCGACCGTTCCTACGGGATTGAAGCGGGACGCTTAGCGGGTTTGCCGCCCTGGGTGATTAACCGGGCACGGGAGATTATGCACCGCATTGAACAACATTCCCAAATTACTTTAGGGTTGCAAAATTCTACGGGTTACCCAACCCAAGGCGAATTGCCCCTATTTGCCCCTAACGCATCCGAGTAACTTCCGTGCCCTGATAGTAATACTGCAAAATCTGCTGATAATTGTACCCCCGTTGCGCCAACCCAAAGGCTCCCCATTGGCTCATGCCCAAACCATGCCCAAAGCCCCGCCCCTGAAATTCAAACCCACCATTGCTCTCATTCACAACATTTGTACTGGCAATATCATTACTAATTGGGGTGACATAAAACAGGGTACTCCGCAGGTCTAGGAGGCGGCGCAATTCTGCTCCGGTGTAGGTTCTACTGCCTGCCGTGCCCGTCACCTGCATCTGGACTACCCGTCCTTGGGGCGTGGTACGCACGGGGGTAAAGCCCGTCACCTGCCCAATGCCCGGCAACAACCGGCTGATTTCGGCTCGGGTAAAGGTTTTTTGCCAACTGTACACGGGTGCTTCCTGGTCAAAATCGGGCACGCCCCGTAAGTAGGGACGGGGAGCCGACCAAATATCCTCGACATTCTCCGTGTGTCCCCCGGAGGCGGCGTGATACACCGCTTCGATGATTTGCCCCCGATGGGTCACCACCTCTCCTCTTGTCGCATTCACCGCTTCCCGGGTGCTGTCGGATTCGCGGCTATAGCCCTTGTAGGCTTGCCACGTCACCGTGCGTCCTACGTCAAAATCCGGGTCAGCCGGACGCCGCAAACGAAACAGGACAAAGGAACGGGCGGCCACCGCCTGGGCTTTCAGGGCTTCCAACGGCCAGAAGGGGTACATTTCCGAACCGACCACGCTGTAGAGATATTCTTCCAACGGGACGTGATTCACCGCCAACAGGCCATCCGCCCGTGCCACCAGCCGCAATCGCCCCCGATACCAGTCATCGCTGATAAATACAAAGCTATTATCCGTTGGCCGCACCCACAAATCCCGCCCCCGGAAGGTGTGTAAACTGACCTGTCCCCCCTGCACTTGGGCGGTAAACCCCAACATCGGCGGTAATGTTCCCAACGAACGCCCCGCGCCATCGGTTACTACTGCCGCCCCGGAAACCCCGACCCGTACTGTCCTTGCGCCCTGCTGAATGCCCACCCGCAGTTCTGTGGCGAAAGCGGCAGTTGCCCCCAGGCTCAACCCAGTAACCAACACCGCTATCGTCGTCCGCATCCAGAGCAACAGCATCTTAAGAAATTCCGTAATTCGGCCGTCAAAAGTATAACAGGATTCATTTTTCCCCGCTACCGTTGATGCAGACGTTGTCTTTACCCCAATGGTGTCCGATTGCCCGATACTCCCAGGACTGGTTTAATCAAACATACATATTCAGAAATTGTGAGGTGTCCTAGTGCTGAAAATTATCCCTGTTGTGTGTGCTTTGACGGTGGGCTGGGTGGGTTCAGCCCTAGCGCAACCGCCGGTGATTTTCACGTGGAATGGGGTGTTGGACATCACCGAAGAAGAATGCGTCCGCCGTTCTCAGTTGATTTTGCGCCAACAGGGGTTACAAAATGTACGGATTCAGGACATCCATATTGACGGGGAAACCCCCCGGGTCAGCGTCAGTATCGCCTGTTTTGGGGGCACTCGTTCGACGCTGGTATTTATCGTGGTCGCCGCTCCCACCCCTGAAGAAGCCCGCATCATGCGGGATGGTCTCAGTCGTAATTTTTGACCCAATCTCTGTATAG
>JAUQVQ010000180.1:2470-4225 GCA_039794725.1 Gloeomargarita sp. HHBFW_bins_162 | reverse complement strand
GGGGAAACACCTGTTGACCGGCAATAGACACTACATTGATAATCGTACCTTTCTGAGCGGCTCGCATGGTGGGAAGTATGCCTTGGATACATTGAAACGCCGCCGTTAAATTCACCGCCAAAATCCGCTGCCATGCCTCTAGGGGGGTGTCGGCAATGTTCGCCAAGTGGGCAACCCCGGCGTTATTCACGAGTACTTCACAGCCGCCCATATCTTCGGCAATCCGCCGCATGAGGGGGACTAATTCGCCCACGCTGCTCATATCCTGGGGGTAGAGGTGTGCCCGTTGCCCCAAGGCTACAATTTCTTGGGCTAAACCCATCAATTCGGGTTCGGAGCGGGCAATCAGAGCCACATCCCAGCCGTGTTTGGCCAGTTCCAAGGCGGTGAATCGCCCAATCCCTCGGGATGCCCCGGTAATGACGGCTCGTTTATCCGCCATCAATGACCACCCCCATACGCCGGAATTTATCATAACGCTGACGGCACAGGGTCGCCCCATCCAACTCCCGCAGGCGTGCCAGATTGTCCAACAAGGCCTGTTTCAAGGTTTCGGTGGCCTGTACCGGGTCGGCGTGGGCGGCTCCCAAAGGCTCGGGTAAAATCTGGTCAATCAAGCCCAACTCCAGCAAATCCGGGGCGGTGAGTTTCAATGCCTGCGCCGCTTTCGCCGCTTGGGTGCTGTCTTTCCACAAAATAGCGGCACAGCCTTCCGGGGAAATCACCGAGTAAACGGCGTGTTCAAACATCAAAATCCGGTCGCCTACCCCAATGCCCAATGCGCCGCCCGACCCCCCTTCCCCAATCACCACACAGATAATCGGCACTTCCAGGGCGAACATGGCCTGCAAATTCACGGCAATCGCTTCCCCTTGCCCCAACCGTTCCGCTTCCACCCCCGGATAGGCTCCCGGCGTATCAATCAGGGTAATAATCGGCAGTCCAAACCGATGGGCGTGTTGCATCAACCGCAGGGCTTTGCGATACCCCCCCGGCGAGGCCATGCCAAAATTGCGGGCGACATTTTCTTTCGTGTCCCGCCCCTTTTGATGCCCCAAAATCATCACCGGTTGCCCCCCCAACCGAGCCAATCCCCCCACCAGTGCCGGGTCATCACTGCCCCCCCGGTCGCCGTGCAGTTCCAACCATTCGTCCGTCATCGCCTGAATATAATCCAACGTGGTGGGACGGCGGGGATGGCGAGCCACCTTCACCCGTTGTTCCGGCGTGAGACGGCTAAAAATTTCCTGGCGCAACTGCCGGTAATTATTCACCAACTGCGTGACCCGATCCGACACATCCACCCCGCTTTCCTGAGCCATTTGCTCAATTTGGCGAATTTTTTGCTCCATTTCCACCAAAGGGCGTTCAAAATCCAGGATTACCGCTTTCCGTTCGGGAGTCATGGGCGAAAACTAAACGACGCAGGGCTAAGACGATTGTGCCATGTTATCTTACTCTCGACACAAAATTCAGGGCACTCGTATTGATTCAAGCGAGCCAAGAATCTCAAATGCCGGAGAACCACAGGCGGAGGATACCCCCCGGCGAGCGCTACTCGGCAATTTTTAGAGGTAAAGCCATCTGCCCCTGAGTATCTGAAGAATTCATAGAACCGATACATACCAATCATAAATGAGATCACAACAGCAGTGATGCCTCGTTCCCGCCTGCCCTTTTCCCATCACGGGAGAGGGCAAAAAACCAAAACGGGGCTACGCCCTGCGACCCTTGTTTCACATGCAAAAATGAGAT
>JAUQVQ010000180.1:0-2370 GCA_039794725.1 Gloeomargarita sp. HHBFW_bins_162 | reverse complement strand
AAATGAGATCACAACAGCAGTGATGCCTCGTTCCCGCCTGCCCTTTTCCCATCACGGGAGAGGGCAAAAAACCAAAACGGGGCTACGCCCTGCGACCCTTGTTTCACATGCAAAAATGAGATTACAACAGCAGTGATGCCTCGTTTCCGCCTGCCCCCTTCCCATCACGGGAGAGTGGAGAAAACCAAAACGGGGCTACGCCCTGCGACCCTTGTTTCGCAGGCAGAAAGGACTGCTATACATTTTTTAATGAGCATCCGTTATCATGGACAAAAAGCCATTTTTTATTTATGGGCACCTCTATTTATTCAATCGGGAAAGGAATCTCTCGGTTAGAATCCAGAAATTACGGAGAACCAGAGACGGGGGCTGCGCCCCTGCGACTGCTAATCATGAATTAATAGAGGTTCCCTTGAGTTATTAACATTGACGCAAGAGGTCTAATCTAAAAATTACGGAGAAGGCGCCTCCCTAGGATCGCTAATTTACGATTTTTAGACGTGCCCTTTTAGAATTGCTGTATTCGCATCTTTACCATTCGTGTTAAAAAATTTTTGGCTCACTTGCATCCATCGAGGTACCCTCTGACAACTCAGGGTTAATTGTGACATTTTACCCACAAGGGCACCTCTATTTATTGAAGCCAAGGGGAGATTCTCTTGCCAGAATGCCCGAATTACGGAGAACCAAAAACGGGGGCTGCGCCCCTGCGACCGCAATTATGAATTAATAGAGGTTCCCACAAGTTATATCCGGCTATGCTATCGTCAGAAAATGTTACCCCCCTTTCACACAGGTGGCGTATGCGGGCAGTTTGGGGCATTGTCTGTTCGGGGTTGGCCGGTATCGTTATCGCTGGAACGGCTTGGGCAGAGCCAAAAATGCCCGTGGTGGAATCGGCGGCCTTGGCGGTGGGGATGCAAGTGCCTTGGTCACAGCCGGTGCGGGTGAATGACCCCTTTGAAGGCGAAAATTTGGGAGTGTTTGACCGCCATGAGTTTAGTCGAGGGGATATTCCTCGCGTAACGGTTTTGAGTCTATGGCAACCGCAACGAGTGCGATTTCTAGTTGGTTTGGGCACGCAATGTACCCGTGCTTATGTGGGTTATATTTTTTATTTTCCCATCGGCGGATTCAGTTGTAGTCAGATTGATACCAGTCGCAAAATTAGCGAAGTTGTGTTGAAAATTGGGGAAACCAATTGGTCGCTTACCCAGGGGCAAAATAATACATTTCCCATTAGCCAAGACTTAGCTAATGCTCTCGGTCAAGCCCCGGAAACTAAGGTTTTAATTCGTTTGGTCACGGAAGCAGGCGAATTGATTGATAGTGAAATTGGGGTGAATACGGTGCGCTCCTGGAGACAGATTTTTCATCCTGTCACCCCAACGCCGTTATGAATGACCATCCGATTGCTAAATTAACTGCCAATATCGCCTTGGTATTTTTGGGGAAACCGCAGGTGGTGGAACGGGTGGTAACGGCGGTGATTGCCGGGGGACATATTCTCATCGAGGACGTACCGGGGGTGGGAAAAACAACCTTAACCCAGGCGATTGCTCGGAGTATCGGGGGCAAATTTCAACGGATTCAATTCACGAGTGATTTATTACCGGCGGACATTTTGGGGGTGACGATTTTTGACCGCAATCAAGCCAGTTTTGAATTTCGGCCAGGTCCAATTTTTGCCAACGTCATTTTGGCAGATGAAATTAACCGCACCTCCCCCCGGACGCAAAGTGCTTTACTCGAAGCGATGGCGGAACAACGGGTATCGGTGGATGACCAAACCTACGATCTACCCAAACCTTTTATTGTCTTAGCAACGCAAAATCCGATTGAATATCACGGCACTTATCCCCTCCCGGAAAGTCAGTTAGACCGATTTTTGATGCGGTTATCTATTGGTTATCCTGACCTCAGTATTGAGAAAAAACTACTTTTGCATCGGCAACAAACTGAACCGGTGGAACAGTTGGCGGCGGTTTTATCCTTGAATGAATTACTCGCTTTGCAAGCGCAGGTGGATCAAATTGGGTTAGATGAATCGTTGGTGGATTACATTTTGCAGGTGGTGACGGCAACTCGCAATGCCAAAATTCTGCGAGCGGGGGTGTCCACGCGGGGGGCATTGGCGTTGGTGCGGGCGGTGAAGGCACGGGCGTTGGTGCAGGGGCGGACGTATTGTGTGCCGGATGATGTGATGGAATTGGTGATCCCGGTGTTGGCGCATCGGTTGTCCTTGGGGAATGCGGGGCATGATATTCAAGCGCATCGGCAAGAATCGGAAGCGATTTTACGGGATTTGATGGCGGATATTCCCCTGCCAGTTTGAGCGTGATTTAACTGTAAATTAGCGGTTGCAAGGGC
>JAUQVQ010000179.1:0-4232 GCA_039794725.1 Gloeomargarita sp. HHBFW_bins_162 | reverse complement strand
CCCCTGCGACCGCTAATTCACAATTTTTAGAGGTACCCTCTATTTATTCAAACAATTACAGAATCCCTTAGCGAGAATCCAGAAATTACGGAGAACCAGAGGCGGGGGATGCCCCCTGCGACCGCTAATTCACAATTTTTAGAGGTACCCTTCAGGGGGGTACGTCGGGTTATCCCGAAGCACCGCCGCACCGGAGTCATCCCCCCACGCTAAAGTTAAAAGGGGTTGCGGAGAAAACCATGTGGCAAAACCTACAGCGACCGACCTGTACGTTACGACTCAGGTGGGGGCATTTTTACCTCAAACTTGGGAATGGGTTGGAAATTCAAGGACGACGGGAGCAATTGACGGCACTCACGGTGCTGGTTTTAGCCTATCTCAGCACACCGCCCCCCCCAAGTCCCCCGGCGGCACAAGCGGGAGAATTAGTCCCTTTGGGGGAATCGTTACCCGTCCCACCCCGGTATGCTCTGCAATTCGGCGGTTTGGCACCGGCGATGAATTTGACGCTCCAGGAATTGCACGATTTGGCCTGGGTGTTGGAAGCGGCACAAACGCCCCGGTTTCCCTGGTGGCAACACGGATTGGGCTGGCTGGCTTTGGGAACGGGGTTAATTCTCGCCGTACTCCTCGCCCGTCTGCCCCGCCCGGTGGAACTGAAGGTGGTGACTCGCTTGATTCCCGGTGCCCCGGAGGCGACAAAGGAACCTCCTCTACCCAGCCCACCCCCAACCCCGCTGATTACCCTCAACACGGTCACAACCCTGCCGCCGCCCCCGCCAGGAACCATGCCCACGATTTCTTTACCGGAGCCACCGGGGGATATTGCTCCGCCCCCCCCGATGAAAACGGCGGCTCCCCCGGAACTGCAAGGGGTACAAAACTATTTCCGGCAACGTTGGCAACCCCCAGAGAATTTGCCAGAACCCCTCACCTATCGCTTGGTGGTCACGCCGCAGGGGACGCTCAGCCGAATCATGCCGCTGTCTCCCGCCGCCGGGATATTTCTGGATCAAACGCCGATGCCGCTGGTGGGGGAAACCTTCATGGGCAGTATCCCCAAAACCGCCAAAATTCAACTGGAATTAGCTCCCAACGGCCAGGTGCGGGTGTGGTTTGAAGGTTGGGAGTCTTAATCATCCATCGTTAACACCAATTTACCCATGAATCCCCCCTGTTCCAAATGGCGATGGGCGCTAACAGCCTCAGCCAAAGGATAGGTCTGCGCCACCTGCACCTGCAACTGCCCCGCCTCTGCCCAGCCCGCTAGTTGCTCTAAAATCCCCGTCTGCCGCACCTGTTCCTGGGGTAAATTGGCCGTTTGGGGGGTGAGCATGAGGGTATAACCGATGGTTAAATTGCGTTGGCGAGCGGTTTCCCAGCCTTTGCCGGTGGGTGGGGGTTGCAGTAATGTCACCAAGCGTCCGTAGTAGCGCACCGCCGCTGGCGTTTTATGAAACGTCTCGCCGCCAACGGTATCCAAGGCACAATCTACCCCCCGCCCCTGGGTTTGGTACTGCACGGCTTGGGCAAAGTCCGTTTCGCGGTAGTAGATCACCCCATCGGCTCCCAGATTCTGAACCAATTGCCCCTTCGCCAAGGAACTCACCGTCGTCAATACCTGGGCCCCCCGATGTTTCGCCAATTGTACGGCAATATGCCCGACTCCCCCCGCTCCCGCATGAATCAACACAGTTTCCCCCGCTTGCACCTGCCCCCGGTCAAACAAGGCTTCCCACGCCGTAATCCCCACCAACGGCACCGCCGCCGCTTCAACAAAACTGAGGCTTGGCGGTTTAATAGCCAGTGCCGTTTCGGGTAGGACAATGTACTGGGCGTAACTGCCGGTCATGCCTCCCAACCCGCCGTAACAGTAGTACACCGCTTGACCGGGTTGAACCTTGGTTACCCGGGTGCCGCAGGCCACCACTACCCCGCTGCCATCACAGCCCAGGATGGCCGGTTGTCCCGGATGGAGGAGCATACCCCGGCGGCGCAATTTGGTATCAATGGGGTTGACACTGGCGGCTTTGACCTTGACGAGCACTTGGTAGGGAAACTCAATCGCCGGGCGGGGAACTGTTTGCACCTGTAAGACTTCTGGTTCTCCAGGGGTGCCAACCACAACAGCAAGCATGGACATTATCCGAGGACGGCAGAGGGATTGTTGTAAAAGTGATGTATTCATTATGTTATGCCCGGTTGACTCCCACTACTCCGGTTGTTCCCCTAAACTGGTACATTGGTGCCTAAAGTAACTGTCCATGATGACCCAATCGCCGACGACTGACCTGGAACAGGATGCCCTGTTAGCCTTGCAGTCCTTGCCCGACCCGGAACCTCCCCTGGCGCAAGGGCTGTGTCCGCCGGTGGTGGCGGGGAAACTGGATTTGCTGTTGTTGGCGGTAGAAGCGTTAGACCGTACCGGGGCGGAATTGATGATGATGGTGGTCAAAGAACTGGAATTAACCCGCATTATTCCCAACCGGGTGACGCTGTGGCAGTTACGCGGAGCCAATCCCCTGCGGCGGGCGTACAATCGGCGGTTGTTGACCCTTAATCAAGCCAGGGCATTACTGCTGGTGTTGGTGTATTTGGCAAAACGGCTGACCGTTCTCATCCGGCAACTGCTCTTGGCCGGGGAACAACTGCAACAACACGGCGTGGACATGAGCCATCATCCCCGTTTGGATGATTATTGCCAACGGTTTCGCACCCATTTCCGCAAACGCATGAACCTGCGTCGAGAACGCCTGCAAGTCTATCGGGACGACGAACGGTTGAACCTGCTGGCGATTGATCTCCTGCATCAATTGCTCTTTTGCACCGGCACCTGTGGGGCGCAACGCCTTTGGGCCAGTTTATTTAGGGGAGATGTGCTGTGAGTACGCTGGTGCGGGAATACCGTTTGCCCCATTGCACGCTGATTTTGGAAGGCTTTACCACGCAAATGGGCGGCGCCTTGGCGGTGTTGATTCAGATGGATTGTTACCTGCCGGGGCTGGAGCAACCCATGCGGGGCGGCAGTGAGTTATTGGAAAAGTTATCCCAAACCGTGAGTGAGTATGTGCAGAATTTTTTGAGCCACCGGGAACCCATCCCCGTCCATCCCACCGGCCCGGTGGCGTTGGAACCTTTATCCCACCATCAGCATCGCCTGCGGGTTCACCCGGAATTATTACAAGATACCCGTGAGCCGGTGCAACTGGATTTAACCACGATCCAACTGTTTGACCTGTTGGAAGCCTGCGACCAGGGCATGAGTGACCCGCTGACCCTCCCCGACTGGACGCTGGACTTAGTGCCACAGATTCCCCAGGGCTTGAAACTGTCTCAGCAAACCGTGCCTGCTGGTGTGGGGTTGGCGACCTTGTCTGCCGCCGCCGTTGCCCTGGCTCTGCTCCCTGCGCCCAAGGTGGAACCCCCCAGAGAACTGCGCGAAACCGCCGCCCCAACGACTACCGAGGTCACCCCAACCGCTTCCCCTAGTCCGGTGGTTACTCCCAGTCCGGGGGTTACCCCCACCCCTGTTGCCAGTCCATCGCCTACGCCCAGTCCCGCCCCCAGTCCGACTGTTGCCCTAGACACAACCGAAGTAAACCGATTGTTAATCCTGCTGTATGACGAAATTAACACCGCCTGGACGGAACGGATTACCCAGGACATGAGTTTTCGGGTGGGGGTCAACCCGCAGGGGAAAATCGTCAGTTTTACGCCGTTGGAGGCCCCCACCGGGGAAGAACGATTAGTGCCTTTGGAAAAATTGAAACAACCGGGGCAAGCAGTAGCGCAATTTCGGGTGGTCTTTAAGCAATCGGGTGCGTTGGAAGTCAGTCCCTACTGAGTTGGGAAGAAACAAATAAGGGCACCTCTATTTATTCAATCGGATAAAGAATCCTTTAGCCAGAATCCAGACGTTACGGAGAACCAATGTCGGGGGGTGCCCCCCTGCGACCCTTGTTTCACATTCAAAAAGGACTGCTATATACATTATTTCAATAGGGAACCTCTATTTATTCAATCGGACAAAAAATCCCTTAGTTAGAATCCAGAAATTAGGGAGAACCAGAGGCGGGGGGTGCCCCCCTGCGACCGCTAATCACCAATTTTTAGAGGTGCCCATAAGTTAAATACGGGGGCAGTGACCCGGCGACCGCTCATCATGAATCAATAATTAATAGCAGTTCCTGCAACGATGATGCTCATCGGTTAAGCTCAAGACAGAAAAGATT
>JAUQVQ010000178.1:0-4248 GCA_039794725.1 Gloeomargarita sp. HHBFW_bins_162 | reverse complement strand
TGGGAACCGGCCATGCGATAGACCTGCCCATCACTATCGCGAATCGCTAAGCCCCGGCTCAACATCCAGCGGTATTCCCCCGATTCGTGGCGCATCCGGTACTCGCTTTCAAAGTGATCCCGTTCCCCGTTGAAATGGTAGGCCACATCCTGGCGCACCCGGGCGTAATCGTCGGGATGGATGCGTTCAAACCACTGCTCCGGGTCCCAAACGGCGGCCTCGGCGGGCAGTCCCAAAATGGCGTGCCAGCGGGGGGAAACGTAGATCGTATTGGCCTCCAAATCCCAGTCCCACAGGCCATCGTTGGCGCCATTCATCGCCAGCACATAGCGTTCCTCGTTCAAACGGCTGGCCTCGGCCATCTGTTTACTGGCGGTAATATCGGTCAGCGTACAGACCAACTCCTGCACCTGCCCTTGGTTATCCACTTCCACCGCCACACAGAGCATCAACCAGACCCGGTCTTGGGAATCCGTCCGGTATAGCCCCATGACGGCGTTGTACACCGACTTCTTGGTGAGCAAGGCTTGGGTAATCGGGTGGGTTTCCAGGGTATAAAAGCCCCCGTCTTCCTGGATGGCATTCCAATCCAAATTGAGATGATTCGAGGACAACAACCGCCGCCCGCTCAACCCCAGCAATTTCATCGCCATCGGGTTAATCAACCGCACTTCCAAATGCGGCCCCAAGACCACCACCCCCACCTGCAAATTTTGGATCAACCGGCGGTTGCGGGCTTCACTGGCGGCCAGAGCAATTTCGGTTTGCTGTTGCTGTTGCTCCAAGGCCAACTGGGTCAACCCCCGTTCTAAGGATTGCGCCAGTAACTGCGCCAGATTTTGCTGGAGCGAGGAGAGAGGTGCCAGCGGTGCCGGGGCGGCAAACCGGAGATACCCCACCCCCTTATTCGGCACCCGCACCGGCAGAGAAATGCCCAGATGCACCCCCCGCTGACTAAAGGCATTCACCCCTGCTACCATGCTTCCCACCGGCAGCGGACAGTCGCCCAGCACCAGCCGCACGGTTTCCCCTTCCGTCCACAGACCCATCGGCAACCCCAGGATGTAACAGCCCGTCCGCAGATAACTTTGAATCATCGCCTCCGGGTTGGCGTAGCGGGTTTCCCCGAGGCGTTGCAGTTGCCGCAATTGCTCCTGAGACGCATCTAGGGGCTCCACCCGTTGCAAGGCAGAGCGCACCTGCGCTAAAGCAAAATCGTTGCGAGGCACATAGGCCGCCACCCCCCGGTGTAACATCGCCATCGCCAAGGACGTACTCCGAGGCCCCAGAACCAGACGGGGCAGTTCCGGCCACACCTGTGCCACCCGTTGTTCCAAGTCCATATCCCCCGCCTCCCCCACATCCACCCAGACCATCTGCACCAAGGGGTAATGGTGCGGTTGTACCTGCTCCGGCAACACCCCCTCCCATGCCCAGCCCAGTTCGGCCAGCATCGTCCCCAATTTTTTGGTCAATTGCGGGTCAGCACTGACCAGGAGTACCCGTTCCATCCCGTTCGGTTTTGTGGATAGGCTGTATGCAAATTCTAACCTCTGGCTCAGGCACCATCGGGCGATGATAAAGTTTTTACCGTCTAACGCCCCCGCACGGAACCATCGGGCATCAACGTCCCCCGCCACGTCACACTGGTGAGTAACGCCCCTTGCAGTTGCGCCCCGTACAAATTCGCCCCGGTTAAATTGGCGCCCGTGAGATTCGCCCCCCCCAAGTTGGCACGGGTGAGGTTGGCGCCGTGGAGATTCGCCCCCCGCAGATTGGCACCTTGCAGGTCTGCCCCGCTTAAATTCGCTTCATTGAGATTGGTCAGCGACAGAGCGGCAAATTGCAAATTACTCTCGGATAAATTCGCCTGATACAGTTGCGCTTTGATGAGTAATGCCCCCTGCAAATTGGCGCGGCGTAAATTCACCCCCGTTAAATCCGCATCCCGCAGGTCGGTTTTGAGCAAACTGGCTCCCGCTAATTCCGCTTGCACCAGTTTCGCCGTCACCACAAACGATTCATTCAAAATGGCTCCCGTGAGATTCGCCTGCGTGAAATTGCTCAAAATTAAATTACATTTACTCAAATCAGCCCCTTGTAAATTGGCACCTGTGAAATTCGCCTGTTGTAAAACACTCCCCGTTGCTTTCACTCCCGGTAAATTGGCTCCCTGCCAATCCGTTTGCGCCAAATCACACCCCAAACATTCCCCCTGTTTCAATTTCTGAATATGCTCTGGGTTGGCTTTTCGCACCTGTTGCGCTTGGGCAAGACCGACCAAACTCCCTGCGATGAAAGCAGTGCTGATCAAGAAGCGGGCGGGCAACATCGGTGTCTGACCTCGACGGCAAGGATTGTGCATCGGTTCTGCTTGGGAACAACAGCATTCAGCATGACGTTAGACTAAAGCACAAAGAGCCAAAAACCGGATCGTTAACCCATGTCTTTTTAGGTGCTCATCAAGCTACTAAGGTGATGATAGCGAACCCCCAGCCCCGACGGTTTACCCCTGACGAATATCTCGCTTGGGAAGCCCAGCAACCCCACAAATACGAATACATCGAGGGTGTGGCGTATGCCATGACCGGGGGCAACCTCGCTCATAATGACATTGTCTTGAATTTTTACAGTCAACTGCGTCCCCATTTCCAGCAACGGTGTTGCCGGGTGAATGTAGCGGATGCCAAAGTCTATGTGAGTGCCGCCCGTTCGTATTTTTATCCTGATTTAGTCATCAGTTGTGATGACCGGGATCGCCGTGCCACCGAGGCCATTCGCTATCCCCAATTAATCGTGGAAGTTTTGTCACCCAGTACCGCCAGTTTTGACCGGGGGGATAAGTTCAAGTTTTATCGCCGCCTGCCCACTCTCCAAGAATATGTATTGGTTGAAGGGCACCTCTAAAAATTGGTGATTAGCGGTCGCAGGGGCGCAGCCCCCGTCTCTGGTTCTCCGTAATTGGGGCATTTTGGCAAGAGAATCTCCCTTTGGCTTCAATAAATAGAGGTGTCCTTAATTCATAATCAATTGCGGTCGCAGGGGCGCAGCCCCCGTCTCTGGTTCTCCGTAATTGGGGCATTCTGGCAAGAGAATCTCCCCTTGGCTTCAATAAATAGAGGTGTCCTAGAGAATTAATCTCATAACGACTTGTCCAATGCCATTCGGGATAAACCTTGCGATACACTGACAGTACCCGTCTTGCTGTCCCCTCACGTCTATGACCGACTTACCCTCCCAATACTCCCCCCACGCCACCGAAGCCCACTGGCAAACCTATTGGGAGCAAAACCAGGTTTTTGTTGCTGACCCCTCTGCACCGGGGGAACCCTACTGCGTTGTGATCCCACCGCCGAATGTTACGGGTAGTCTGCACATGGGACACGCCTTTGAACACGCCTTAATTGATGTGCTGGTGCGTTATCACCGGATGCGAGGGTTTAATACCCTGTGGTTACCGGGTACAGATCACGCCAGTATAGCTGTAAGTACATTGTTAGAAAAAGAACTACAAGCTCAGGGGAAAACCCGCCACGATTTGGGGCGCAGTGCCTACCTGGAACGGGCGTGGCAGTGGAAGGAGGAGTCGGGCGGCACGATTGTTAGGCAAATTCGCCGGTTGGGGTTGTCGGTGGATTGGTCACGGGAGCGGTTCACGATGGATGCGGGCTTATCCCGTGCGGTGAGCCACGCCTTTGGAGAATTGTATCGGGCGGGGTTGATTTATCGGGGGAAATACCTGGTGAATTGGTGTCCAGCCACCCAGTCGGCGGTATCGGATTTGGAGGTGGAACCCCAGGAAGTGGACGGTCATTTGTGGCATTTGCGCTACCCGCTGGCGGCTGGCGATGGCTTTGTGGAAGTGGCGACGACTCGCCCGGAAACCATGCTGGGGGATACGGCGGTGGCGGTGAATCCGCATGATCCCCGGTATCAGGATTTAATCGGCAAAAACGTAATTTTACCCCTAATGGAGCGGGCGATTCCCATCATTGCGGATGAATGGGTTGACCCGGAATTTGGGACGGGGTGTGTGAAGGTTACACCTGCCCACGACCCCAACGATTTTGCCATCGGAAAACGGCATCATTTACCGATGATTAATATCCTGAATCCCGATGGTTCTTTGAATGAAAATGCGGGGCAATTTGCCGGTCAAGATCGCTTTGTCGCTCGTAAAAATGTGGTTAACGCCCTGGAAGCGCAAGGGTATTTAGTGAAAGTCGAATCCTATCGCCATACGGTGCC
>JAUQVQ010000177.1:0-4263 GCA_039794725.1 Gloeomargarita sp. HHBFW_bins_162 | reverse complement strand
CCCAACTGATCCCCCAGCACCACCAGCACCACACTCGGCGGAATAATTTGCCCCAGCGTCCCCGACGCCGCAATCACCCCGGTTGCCAACTCCGTTTGATAGCCATAGCGCAACATCACCGGCAGGGAAATCAACCCCATTGCCACCACCGTGGCCGCCACCACCCCCGTCGTCGCCGCCAGCAAGGCTCCCACCACAATCACTGCGACACCTAACCCCCCCCGCAAGCGACCAAACCAGCCCCCCATGACCGTAAGTAACCGTTCCGCCACCCCAGATTGTTCCAGCAGCGACCCCAGCAGGATGAAATAGGGAATCGCCAGCAACGTGTAATTGGCCATAATCCCGAAAATCCGGTAGGGGAGAGCCGTAAGAAACAACGGGTCAAACACCCCCGCCGCCACCCCCACCAAAGCAAACACCAGCGCCACCCCCCCCAGGGCAAACGCCACCGGATACCCCGTCGCCAGGAAAATCAACGCCCCCAGGAACATGAGCGGCCCCAACCACACCCCCTCATCCATGCCACCACCCACACCCTTTGATTATCCGACCTGGGGCAGGAGCATTCCTAATAAGAGCAAAAAACCCGTGATCACCTGCTCGCGAAACATCCGACCATAGACCGACGGAGGCTGAATTTGCCGCAGTTGCACCACCTGTTTTGCCCACACCACCCCCGTTATTGCCACCATAAGGTAATACAAACCGTTTAACCGGGATGCCCACCCCACCATTGTTAACAAAACTAAAGCCATCCCCAACACTACCCCCACCGCCACCGGCGTATATCGGCCAAAAAAGCGGGCACTGGAATAAATCCCCAAACGCGTATCATCCTCCCGATCCGGCAGAGCATAAATCGTATCAAACCCCAACGTCCAGCACCACACCGCCGCCCACAACAACCAAGTAATAGTCGTTACCTCCCCCGTCACCGCCGCCCAGGGAATCAACACCGCAAACCCCCACGCCGTCGCCAAGACCGCCTGCGGCACCGGACACCACCGCTTCGCCGAAGGGTACAGCCCAATCACCGGCACCGCCACCACCGCCAACGAAAAACTCAGGGGATTCAAATACCGAGCCAGCAAGTACGCACAAAATAAGCTCAATATAATGACACATCCAGCGAACCAAAGGGGTAACTGTCCCTGCGCCAAAGGCCGATTCCGTGTGCGTTGCACCTGAGCATCCAAGCGATGATCCCACAAATCATTCACCACACAGCCAGCGGCACTGGTAGCAATTGCCCCCAAAATCACCACCACCAGTAAATCCCAGGGCGGACGCCCCCCCGCCGCCAACACCAACGACCACAACGCTGGCACCATGAGAATCAACCGCCCGGTGGGTTTATCCCAGCGCAACAGGCGGATCAAGCGGTCAACCGTTGGGGCAACCATCCATTCACTCCCCCGAAATTCAGAGGTTCATGGGATAATTGTAAAACTCTATTGCCCATTGTTATGATACTTGCCACCTTCTTAAAATCACGGCGAGGTAACTTCATGACCCCCTTCCCCCCCATACGCCCGTGAGATTACTTGCATTTTTACTGCAAACCTCCTGGTGGATGGTCACACTGGCGATTGTCACCGGCTTTCTCAGCGGCGGCAGTAGTGCGGGGTTAATCGCTTTGATCAGCCGAGCGTTGGTGGAAGGGGTCACACCGGTCATCGTGCTGGCGTTTATCGCCTTAGCCGGAATCGCCCTCACCACCAGCATTATTTCCCAAGTGATGCTGATTCGGTTATCACAACGGGCGGTTTTCGATTTGCGTTTGCACCTGAGTCGGCAAATTTTACGCTCGGATTTGACGCATTTGGAGCAATTGGGAACCCCGCGGTTATTAGCCACGTTAACTGAAGATGTGCAGGCAGTCGCCAATGCCGTTTTTGCGATTCCCTTTTTGTGTATTGATGCCGCCATTGTGCTGGGCAGTTTAGTGTATATTACCTGGCTGTCCTGGAAGGTTTTGCTGATGGTGGTCGGGTTAACAACCATTGCTATTGGTACGTGTCAATTTTTCACCCGTTTGGGCAGTCAATCCCTCGCTCGTGCCCGTGAGAAACAGGATCATCTCTTCCAGGATTTCAAAGGGTTAACCGAAGGCATCAAAGAATTAAAACTTAATGATAAAAAGCAACGGGTATTTTTAGAAAAGTACCTGATGGTACACGCCCAGGAATTTCGCCGTTATAGCGTGAAGGGGTTAACCTATTTTGCCAGTACATCCAGTTTAGGAAAACTTATTTTCTTTTTTGCCATTGGATTTATTTTATTTAGTTTACCCAAATTGATTACCCTGAATCTGCAAACCCTCTCCGGTTATGTTTTGATTTTCACTTATCTGATGCTCCCGATGGAAAATTTAGTGAGCAATTTACCGACCTTGAGTCGAGCGGGTGTCGCCTTAACCAAAATTGAGTCCCTAGGGTTATCACTCTCTGGGTCAAGCGAATTAGAAACCCTAGCACAACCGATTCGGGAACAATGGCAGAAACTAGAACTGAAAGAGGTGGTGCATCAATACCAAGCCACCCAAGATGACCATCCCTTTTGTTTTGGACCGGTGAGTTTAACCATTTTCCCCGGTGAGATTGTCATGATCGTGGGGGGCAACGGCAGTGGTAAATCTACTTTAGCCAAGTTAATCACCGGTTTATATACGCCCCGATCGGGAGAAATTTACTTGGATGGGATACTCATTGATCATCAGAATCGCCACTGGTATCGCCAACATTTTGCCGCTGTCTTTTCGGATTTTTATTTGTTTGAAAGTTTACTGGGTTTTGGGGAAAATACTGACTTGGTTTATCAGTATCTGAAACAATTACAATTGGAGCACAAAGTTACGATTAAAAACGGGCAATTTT
Organism: Gloeomargarita sp. HHBFW_bins_162; assembly: GCA_039794725.1. Classification (GTDB taxonomy): domain Bacteria; phylum Cyanobacteriota; class Cyanobacteriia; order Gloeomargaritales; family Gloeomargaritaceae; genus Gloeomargarita. The sequence goes on along the minus strand of JAUQVQ010000177.1, from coordinate 1,384 downwards.
CCACCACAGCCCTCTCTCAAGGTCAACGGAAACGGTTGGGTTTACTGATGGCTTATTTGGAGAACCGACCGATTTATTTATTTGATGAATGGGCTGCCGATCAAGACCCCCGGTTCAAGGAATTTTTTTATATGGAATTTCTCCCCAATTTACGCGCACAAGGGAAAACGATTGTAGTGATTAGCCATGACGATCATTATTTCCACATTGCGGATCATTTAATTAAACTTGACTACGGCCAAATTGAATACGATAAGACTGTCTCAAGGACAGCTCGATAGATTGGCAATGAGCAGTTACCGAAGGGGCATCCCCCGCCTTTAGTTCTATGGTTATGCCACCAGCTATCCGAATCTCTGAATTGTAGCGCAGAAATTCTGTAGCCACTTGCATAAGGGCACCTCTAAAAATTGGTGATTAGCGGTCGCAGGGGCGCAGCCCCCGTCTCTGGTTCTCCGTAATTTCTGGATTCTAACTAAGGGATTCTTTGCCCGATTGAATAAAGGGCACCTCTAAAAATTGGTAATTAGCGGTCGCAGGGGCGTAGCCCCCGCCTCTGGTTCTCCGTAATTTCTGGATTCCAACTAAGAGATTTTTGGCTCGCTTGAATAAATAGAGGTTCCCTAAATAGAGGTTCCCATAAATGAGATCACAACAGAAGTGATGCCTCGTTCCCGTCTGCCCTCACCCCCTGCCCCTCTCCCATCAAGGGAGAGGGGAGAAAACCAAAACGGGGCTACGCCCTGCGACCCTTGTTTCACATTAGACTTCTTGCATGATTCTTAAATTTTATATTCACCCTCACCCCCTACCCCTCTCCCATCAAGGCAGAGGGAAAAAAAACAAAACGGGGCTACGCCCTGCGACCTTTGTTGCAAACCCCAAAAGAATTGCTATAGGGCAATCATAAATGAGATCACAACAGAAGTGATGCCTCGTTCCCATCTGCCCTCACCCCCTGCCCCTCTCCCAAAAGGGGAGAGGGGAGAAAACCAAAACGGGGCTACGCCCTGCGACCCTTGTTTCACATGCAAAAAGGACTGCTATATCTGAATCTCTGAATTGTAGCGCAGAAATTCTGTAGCCACTTGCATAAATAGAGATTCCCATAAATTGTAGTTATCCTAAAAGGTTCACGAACAAAAAAAGTAGCGAGAGCCACGAGCGGGGGTTGTACGCCTGGGATCACTAATTCACAGTTTTTAGAGGTGCCCTAAATCTAAAAAAATCTTAGTTTTTCTTGTGAAGAATTTTGTGCCAAATTAAACAAAAACAAAGATATTGAAACATAAATTTAACTCTATTCTGCGAGGAGCCAAGATTGGTACAATACGGCTGGTCTAAAAACCAATTCTCATTAATTCAATTCGGGAATTCAGGACTG
>JAUQVQ010000176.1:0-4291 GCA_039794725.1 Gloeomargarita sp. HHBFW_bins_162 | reverse complement strand
GTCGGGGGTGAGGGTGAATAGAACAATTTCAGAATCATGCAAGAGGTCTACTGTGAAACACGGGTCGCAGGGCGTAGCCCCGTTTGGGATTTTCTCCCCTCTCCCGTTCTGGGAGAGGGGTCGGGGGTGAGGGTGAATAGAACAATTTCAGAATCATGCAAGAGGTCTAATCTCTCGGTGAGAATCCAGAAATTACAGAGAACCAGAGGCGGGGGGTGCCCCCCTGCGACCGCCAATCACCAATTTTTAGAAGTGCTCTTTATGCAATCAGGAACAGAGTGAGAATCCAGAAATTACAGAGAACCAGAGGCGGGGGGTGCCCCCCTGCGACCGCCAATCACCAATTTTTGGAAGTGCCCTTAATCCAAGCTCGTTATCCCTCAGTTCCAGTTAAGGCCAATTCCAGCAACCGATGCACCAAATCGCTATAACTTATTCCACTTAATTCCCACAGTTTCGGGTACATACTAATTTGGGTAAAACCGGGAATGGTGTTGATTTCATTGACAATCCAATCGCCATCGGGGGTAAAAAACCAGTCCACCCGCCCCAATCCCCGACATTCCAACACCTGAAACACCTGCACCGAGAGACGTTGCACCTGCGCCACCTGGTTGGGAGCCAAATCCGCAGGCATTTTCAATACCGCTCCCTGGTCATCCAGATATTTGGCTTCGTAGGAGTAAAACTCATGCTGGGGAATAATCTCGCCCGGTACGGAAGCCTGGGGCGGCACCCCATCCAAAATCGCACACTCGATTTCCCGTCCGGTAATGGCTTGTTCTACCAGCACTTTTGCGTCGTACTTCCAGGCTTTTGCCAGCGCCGGGAGCAGGTCGTCCGCCGTACAAACCTTGGTCACCCCCACCGAGGAACCCATGTTGGCCGGTTTCACAAACACCGGTAACCCCAATTCCGCCACCACCGTTGCCGGTTCCACCGACACCCCCCGCCGGTAACAACGATAATGCCCCACCGCCAACCCCGCCTGGGTGAGGAGGCGTTTCATCACCTCTTTGTCCATGCCCACCGCCGAACCCAGCACCCCCGCTCCCACAAAAGGCAAACCCGCCAGCGTGAGTAACCCCTGCACCGTGCCATCTTCCCCCCGAGGGCCATGCAGAACCGGAAACACCACATCCACCGGCAACGGCTCCCAGTGGTTTTGAGAAAAGTGGATCAACCCCTGACTCGGTATCACCCCCACCGGCGCTAATCCCTGTTCAAAGGGGGGTAATTTCTGGGGACTGGCTTGGATCAACCAATTGGGGTCCGCCAGCCACCACTGTCCCTGCCGGGTAATGCCGATGGGAACGGGTTGATAATGGGTGGGAGACAAGGCCGCCAAGATATTGCGAGCCGATTGGACGGAAATTTCATGCTCCGCCGACTGGCCGCCAAAGAGAATACCAACCCGGATCATTCCGCCAACACCGAGCTACGGGTGAGGGGAAATTCCGGGCGCAGGGGATGGTGATCCACTTTTTCGATGTAGGGGCGCAATTCGTTCAAATCAATGTAACGGTCGGCGGCATTGCGCAATTCCCGGGCAATCATCCCCTCAGTGGAGACAACAATAATGTGGGTATTTTTGGAGCGGAGTAATTCTACCGCCCGGTCAAAATCCCCATCACCACTAAATAAAACCACCCGGTTATATTGCTCGACCGTGTTGAACATATCCACCACAATTTCAATGTCCAGATTTGCCTTCTGGAAATAGCGGTTGGAATGTTCGTCATAAAATTCCTTGAGTAATTTGACCCGCACGGTATAACCCATATTAATCAAGGCATCCCGAAAACCCCGTTGGTCATTATAGTCCTTGATCCCCGTGTACCAAAAGGCATTGATCAGTTGGACATGGGGTTCGCGCGTAAAGTAATCCAACACCCGTTTGGGGTCAAAAAACCAGCCATTTTTCTGTTGAGCATAAAACATATTGTTTCCATCCACAAAGATGGATAGAGATACATGGGGATAAGTCATATGTATCTAGGGTAAAGATTGGTTAAATCCATCTTAGCAGGGTTTTACCAAGGATTTCCGACTAAGGTAAACGCCGCCCAATAATAGGGATGGATCAAATTACGTTCGCCGCTAAAACTGAGTGCTGTCGGTAAACTCACGCCCCCCCGTTGACCCGCGCGCACCAATTCCCCGTCCCGAAAGGCAACTTGATTCCGCAATAGCGCCACCTGCGCCCGTTGCAGAGCCGTGATTTTCATGGGGGCATTCTGCATCTGCCGGTAAAACTCGGTCATTAGGGCTAATGTGCCTTCATCGCTGACATACCACAGACTTGCGAGGACAGATTTCACCCCCGCTTTGGCGGCCACCCCGGCAAATCCCATCTCTGCACCCTTATCCCCCACCGCCGTCCGACAGGCACTGAGTACTAACAAATCCAAATTACGCCAGGGCAGTTGTGCCAGTTGATGCAAGCGCAGAGGCCGATCCCAAAATTGGATGTAGGAATTATTAATGGCTCCGGGGCGAAAATCCGCATGGGTAGCTAAATGCACGACATTGTAGTTGCTTTGTAATTTTTGCTTTTGCAGTTGTTCAATCGTGAAGGATTCATTCAGAAATTGATCCCCCCGCCAGAGTTGGGAGGTAATCGTTGCCAATTCTACGGGGACAGCGGGCAGCGGTGCCTGATCCCGAAATTCCGATGCCCCCATCGCCAGAATGCGGAGATTATCTAAACGGGCATGGTCTTGGTTGGTGAGGCTGTAGGCGGGCATCCGGCCAACGGCGTATTTTTCGATCAAAAACTGCTGACCATCGTGCAGGGCGGCAAACGGTAGCGTGCGTAACCCCGGACCGGCACAGAAAATGACGGCGTTGATGTTCTCGGCTTGCAGGGTGGGTTCTAGGGGGGTGATCATCCACCGGTAGAGTTGTTGGGCAGGGGCGAGATAATTTTGGTTCCCCAGTTGGCGGGGGTCACGGATGGTTTGCAAAAAGCGATTCACGGTGGGTTCCAACACATCCGGCACCGCTTCGGTCACCAATTTCACCACTGAACGCCCGCCCGGTAAAACTAACAAAAGCTCCAAATCCGTAGACCGGGGCACCAGATAAATTAGCCCCGCTCGTTGTTTTTTTAGGTTCACCACCGCCTGCAAATCGGCTCCCACCTGGTCTTGATTCAAAATCGGCTCGCTAAATTCCATCTGCAGTTGGGGGGCGTACTGATTTTTCCAGAGGTTTTCCATCTTGTCCACCGGGTCAAACCCCAGGGTGCGGGGGTCGAGGTCAATCACAGGTTGGGCAACCGTCCGGTGGGGCAGGGCAAGCGTACCTGTTAATCCCAATCCAAACAGGGTGAGCGCATGGCGGCGTTTCATGGGGGGAACTCCAGCAGTGCAGGTTATCCCATGTACGCAGAATGAGTGTTTTTAGATTGGGGGACGTTTAACTCCAGTAATCCCGGCGGTAACACCAATTCCAGCCGTTTGTGTACGACATCCACCTGGGGCACCAATTCCGCCACAAAGGGTATCCAATGCACTCGCCCGGTGGGGGTGGTAATTTCCAACAAATCATTCCCCGCCGGGATCACACCCGTCACCTGCCCCAGGGGTTCTCCCCCCAGCCAAGCCGTGAGGCCAATCAAATCCGGCACATAAAATTCATCGGGTTCCAAATGGGGACGATCCTGGTCTTCCACCCACAAACTCGCTCCCCGGAGTAAGGCAGCTTGGTCACACGTTGTACATTCTGCAAACTGGACAATGTAGAGATTTTTGCCGGGCACGGGACGAGAATGGCGGAGGGTTAATTGTTGATACTGGTCTTGGCCGGGGTGAGAATACCACCGCAAACCCGGCTGAGTCAACCGTTCCGGGAAATCACTCAAACATAAAACTTTTACCTCTCCCCGTAACCCGTGCGGCGAGAGAATCCGACCAATTTCTCGCATGAACGCGTGGAACTAGAACGCCTGTACATATTTTATCGGCCAAATAGCGGCGCTAATGGGCCGAGAATTTTTTAGCGAGAATGCCGAGATGACGAGCGATGCCCACCGGCGACCGCTCATGCTGATTTGCCCATAAGTCAACGAACCAAATATGAGGACGGCACCTCTGTAACCCTTGTTCTAAAATTAAGGGCACCTCTAAAAATTGGTGATTAGCGGTCGCAGGGGCGCAGCCCCCGTCTCTGGTTCTCCGTAATTTCTGGATTCTAACTAAGGGATTCTTTGCCCGATTGAATAAAGGGAACCTCTGTTAATTCATGATTAGCGGTCGCAGGGGCACAGCCCCCGTCTCTGGTTCTCCGT
>JAUQVQ010000175.1:0-4295 GCA_039794725.1 Gloeomargarita sp. HHBFW_bins_162 | reverse complement strand
GCGGCGGGCGAATGTTTGGGCGTGTGGGAACGACAACGCTGGCTCAGGCTCCAACAGGGCTATGACCTTTGGCAACGGCAAACGATTGATATGTTGATGAACCCCCGGATTGTAACGGTGTCCCCGGAGATGCCCATTGCCCAGGTGCGGGCGTTGCTCAGCCAAAGCGGAGATACGGGGGTGATGGTGGTTCGTCCAGAAACCCCCCGGTTGGCTTTGGGGTGGGTGGACTGGCGTGATTTGGTGCAAGCGGGGACAACGGTGCAGGAGGTGATGCGTCCCCCCCAACGGTTACCCGCCACAACTACTTTGTACGACGCCTATCCCTACCGGCACGAATGGGTGTTGGTGACGGATGCGGCGGGGCTGGTGGTGGGCTGTCTCACGCCCCAGGATTGGCAACGGTACGAGCATCCCTGGCATTTGCAAGCCGTGCTCGCCGATCTGCGCCAGACCATTACCCAACAGGCGGAACAGGTACACAATTTAACCACCAGTTTGCGGCGGAATCAGGAACGGTTCTCCGCACTTTTGCGCTACTGCGGCGATGTCATTGTGGTGGTCAATGCCCAAGGCATTATCACCTATTGCAGTCCCTCGGTGCGGACGGTGCTGGGGTATGACCTGGATGACCTGTTGGGACAATTGTTTTGCGCTCGCATTCACCCAGAGGAACGGGCGGTGAGTGAAGACATTTTGACCCGGACGACGACGGATTTGGTGCAGTGGGAATTTCGGTATCAACGCCAAGACGGAACCTGGTGCGACCTGGAAGCGGTGGGCAACCCCCAGTATCAAGACCCGAATTTGCGGGGTATGGTGCTGAACCTGCGGGATGTGGGGGAACGCAAGCAAACCCTACACCTGCTGACCCAGAAACACGCCGAACTGCGGGGGGTGTTTCGGGCACTGCGGGATCGGTACTATCGGTTTGACTCGCAGGGACAGATTTTAGACTGCCTCGATACCTGTTCCCCGGAACACCTGGGGCAAAAAATAACCGATGTCCTGCCCCCGGCGGCCAGAGAACCGTTGGCACACGCATTAAGCAAAATCCAGCAAGGGACAGAATTTACCCAATTTCGTTATCACCACGACCACCAAACCTGGGCGGCACGGCTCGTCCCTTTGCCCCAACAGCAGGCAATTCTGGTCGTACAGAATATCACTCCGCAAACCCAACTGGAAAACGCCTTGCAAGCGATTGTCCAGATTCAGAATTGGCTCCTCGCCACCGAAAATCCCCAGACCGTCTATGACCGGATTCTGCAAAAACTGGGGGAAACGGTGGGGGTGTCACGGGTTTATATTTTTGAAAATCATCAAGGAGAACAGGGGCAAATTCTCGCCGACCAAAAGGCGGAATGGTGTGCGCCGGGAGTGCGACCGGAATTGGATAACCCCCTTTTGCAGAATTGGGATTATGTGGGGATGGGGTTTGGCCGGTGGCTTGAGGTATTGAGCCGGGGCGAGGCAATTTACGGGGTAGTAGCAGACTTGCCCCCAGCGGAGCGGGATTTTTTAGCCCTCCAGGACATTTTCAGTATTTTAGTCGTACCCCTGAAGGCGGGAGAGGAATTGTATGGATTTATTGGCTTTGATGCCTGTAACCACGTGCGGCATTGGCAGGAAACCGAGGTGAATCTCTTGGCCTCCGTGGGGACGGCGGTGGCTCAATCCCTGCGTCAATGGCGTCTGGATCGGGCAGTGCAGGATTCGGAAGAAAAATACCGGCAATTGCTGGAAGCATCCAGCGATGCGATTTGGGTGAGTGATGCCCAGACGGGGCGGCTTGTGGAGGTCAGTCCCCAGGCGGAGGTTTTATCGGGGCAACCCCGGGCGCAGTTAATCGGGCGTTATCAGTGGGAATTGCATCCGCGGGCGGAACAGGCCACCATGCGCCAGGATTTTTTCTACTGGGTGCAAATGGGGGGAACGGGCGAGCGGGGCGTGCCTGCCCAAGTGCAACAGAGGGATGGACAGACCGTGCCGGTGGAAATCACGGCTCGTTTGTTTACCTGGCGGGGGCGTTCGCTGTTGCGGAGTGCGGTGCGGGATGTGCGGCAACGGCTGCAGTGGGAAGCGACGCAACAGGTACTGCTGGAAGCGATGCCCTTGGGGGTTGCGATCATCCGACGCCGACAGTTACGGCTGGTGAATCCGGCTCTGTGCCACATTCTGGGGTATGGTCGCACGGAGTTGGAGAGTTTGCCGCCCCAGCAACTTATGCGTTTGGTGCATCGGGACGACCGGCCAAAATTGCGCCAGGCCTACCGCCGCTGGCAAAAAAAAGGGGGGATTCAAGTCGCTCAAGAACTGCGGGTGTGGCATCGGGATGGGATGCTCCTCCACCTGGAATGCTACGGCCAACCCCTGCTCGTCCAGGGACAAACTGCGGTGCATGTGACCATCAAAGATGTGACCGAAAACCGGCGGATGGCGCAGGCACTCCAGCAAAGTTTGGAGCAGTTCCGCCTCACCTTTGAACGTTCCCCGGCGGCCATGTCCATCACCGATGTGGAAGGACAGTTTCTGCGGGTGAATCCGGCCTTGTGTGACCTGTTGGGCTATGAGGCGGAAACGTTGTTATCTGCGGACTGTAAGAACTTTATCCACCCGGACGACCAGGAAGTGTATGAACAGGTCAATACCCAACTCCTGCGGGATGAAGTGCCCCAGATGACGCTGGAATTGCGCCTGTGTCCCCAACCGGGGCGGACGTTGTATGTCCTGCTCAGCAAGGTGGTGATTGCCCGCAATCGGGATGGCGAGCCGGTGCTGTTGTTGTCCCAGTTGGTGAATGTGACCGACCGGGTAATGGCGCAACAGTCCCTCCGCCGCAGTGAAGCCCGCTTAAAATTGGCCGCCCAAACCGCCGGGATGTTGGTGTGGGAGTGGGATATGGCGACCGATGTCACCGAAACCAGCCGCTACAGCCAGGATGCCGGGTTGTACCCACCAGAGGAACCGTTGACGTTGCGCCTGCCCGGTTTAACTGTCATGCAACATGTCCATCCCGAGGATTTACCCGAAGCCCTAGCGATTCGCCAACGCTACCAACGGGGGGAAATTGACCGCGTCGAACACCGCCACCGGATTTTGGTTGCCGATGGGACGTGCCGTTGGATACAGTCCACCAGCCAGTTGATTCGGGATGAGACGGGGCAACCCGTGCGGGTGGTGGGCGTCTCCCTGGATATTACCGAGCAGATGAACCTGCTCCAGGCGGTGCAAACCAGCGAAGAACGCCTGCGGACGGTGGTGGAAGACCAAACAGAATTGATCTACCGCGCCAAGGCCAATGGGGAACTCACGTTTGTGAATCCGGCCTTTTGCCGCTATGCCGGACGCACCGAGGCAGAATTGATCAATCAGCCTTTTACCCATCGGTTTCACCCCCAGGATCAGGAGCGGTTTAACGCCCGGTTGCAGGCACTCACAGCCGGTACGCCCACATTTACGATGGAATGCCGCACCCAAACCAGTCCCGAACGGTGGTATGAATGGACGATTCGGGGGCTGTTTGATGCCCAAGAACGGCTGTGGGAAGTGCAGGGGATTGGCCGGGACATCACCGAGAAAAAACTCGCCGAAGCCCAACTGCTCCACGAAGCCCTCCATGACCCCCTGACGGGTTTGCCCAATCGCACCCTATTTCTCGACCGATTACAGCAAGTTTTGGCGCGGTATCAGCGGGAGCGGCAAGGGGGGTTTGCGGTGTTGTTTGTGGATTTGGATCGGTTCAAGGTGGTCAATGACAGCCTCGGCCACCAAGCGGGGGATAAATTGTTAGTGACCATTGCCCAACGGTTGCGCTCAGTGGTGCGGGCAGGGGATACCGTGGCACGTTTGGGGGGCGATGAGTTTGCCCTCTTGCTCACGCCCTTTACCCCGGAACAGGTGGCGAACCGCTTACCGGAAATTCAGCAGGTGATTGCCCAACCTACCCTTTTAGCAGGCCAGAACATCACCTCCCCGGCCAGTATCGGCGTGGTATTCAGCCATCCCAGTTACCAAACCCCCGAGGAACTCCTGCGGGATGCGGACATCGCCATGTACCGAGCCAAAAATCAAGGCCGGGGCTGTTATGTGATTTTCGCTTCTGAGATGTTTACCCAAGCGATGGCCGACCTGCGTTGGGAACGGGAACTGCGGACGGCCTTAGCCGAAAATCAATTCCAGGTGTACTACCAACCCATCGTGGCGACCTCGGGGGAAACCTTGGGTGTGGAAGCGCTGGTGCGCTGGCATCATCCGGCGCAGGGGGTCTTACTGCCGGAGCAATTCCTGCCCTA
>JAUQVQ010000174.1:0-4310 GCA_039794725.1 Gloeomargarita sp. HHBFW_bins_162 | reverse complement strand
TCCGCCCCCGCCAGCCGCAGTTTGCGTTCCGTCGCCGGAAATTCCCCCCGTGCCAGGATGGTGATCCCCTCATTCAACCCCCGAGCCGTCAAAGTGATAAACACATTCAGGGCATCATCCGGGAGTACCGTTGCCAACGCCCGCGCCCGTTCCACCCCCGCCCAGATCAGCGTTTCTTCCTCCTCCGCATTGCCCAGATGGGTGAGATACCCATGCTCTGTAGCTTCCCGAATCCGTTCTTCGTTGATATCCAAGACGATAAACGGCAGACCCGCCGCCTGCACCCGTTGCGCCAGAATTTGTCCCATGCGGCCATAGCCACAGATAATGACATGGTCTTCCAGTTGACTAATTTTTTGGTGCATCCGTTGCGACTCCAAAACCTGCTTAATTTCACCTTCGGTGACAAACTGAACCACTGCCCCGATCATACCGACCACCGTGGCACTGCCCAGAATGATAATCAAAATGGTAAACAACCGTAGAGCCGGGGTATTCAGGGGGCGTACCTCCCCGAACCCCACCCCAAAGATGGTAATCACCATCATATACAGGGCATCCAGCAACGGCCAACCCGCCAACACCCAATAGCCAAACACCCCCACCACCAACACCACCAAAAACAACCCAACCGCCAACAGGAGATTCCGCAAACCCGGAGAAACCTGCCAGCGTTCCCGCAGGCGTTTGGTTTGTTTGAGTAAAAAAGAAGTACGGCGGCGAGACACAGACAAACCAGAGCGATGCTACCTCTATCATGCCTGTTTTTGCCTGGGTGTGAGTGGGGTCATTTCACGGTGCGGCGGTCGTAAATTTTCCAGCGATCCCCCACCCGGCGCAGGTCAAAGCGATAGGTATCCCGGTCTGTTTTGGTTTGACGCAGGCGGCCATCTCGGTAAATACTCAGTTGCTCTTGAATATCCAGGTCAAGCACCAGGCGATGGCTATCGGCTTGAATCACCCGGCGCAGGCTGACCCGATTGCCCCCGTAGCGGTAATAGGTATTATTGGTTTTCAGCCAATCCACGGAACCATTGGGTTTAGAAACATCTCTCCAGGCAGGTCCGGTTAAAAAACTCGCCGCTAAATCCAAATCGTAGGGCGGGGCAAAAATGGTCTTTTTCGCATCCAACCAGGACTCCACCAACGCCACCCCATCATCGGCACTGAAATGACTGACCGGCGTCGCCACTCCCGCCACCCCCCCGCCCACCTGGTGTTTGGGGGGGGCAACAGGGCTAACGGTAGGACTCGGAGCCGGTGCAACCACAACCGGCGTGGGAGTTTCGCTCGGCTGACTCTGCCGGGACAAGACAAACCACATCCATCCCCCAGTCAAGGCCAAGAACCCACCCCAGCCCAAACCCAGCAGGAGCATCGCCAGCGGCACCGCTGAACCAGTTGGCGGAGCGGAAACTGAGGGAGCCGTCGGAGCAACCGCCGGGATGGTTTGGGGGGGCGGGGTCATCGCCACCGTCGGGGTATCGCCCCGCATCGGCGTCATTTCCGTCGGGTCAACCTCTTCCGGTTCCAACACCAGCAACACCTGCCCCGCCTGGGTAAAGCGACCCGCCAACATCTGTTCCAGGATGGTTCGCAACCGGGCATCCATCTGACCGTGCGCCTGCCAATGCCAATCCGGGCTGGGGGGATACCCGGTTAACAACGTAATGGCCGCCCGTGCCAGTGCGATGACATCCTCTTGGGGCGTGCTGTTCGTGGGGGTGTGGGTTGGGGGAGCAAGATGACAGCCATGGGGAACCTGGTGCAATGTGGTTAAACTCACCCCACCGTGCGCCTGCTGCCGGTCGTGGTAGGCTTGCAATTGACTGAGGGCTTGGCGTAATACAAGTTTCACCTGGGACTGGTTCAACGGTTGCCCATCCCGTTCCAGGAGAATTTGTCGGTAGGATACCGCCATGCCCCATCCCTACAAACAAAACCCATTTCCAGTCTAATCAGACCCTCTCAAGATAGGGAGCAAGAATCAACCGCAATTTCTCAATCGTGGCCGGGGGGACTTTATCCAAAGGAGTCATAATCGCATTTTTCAACGCCCGGTGCGCCTTCGACACCGGCGGCTGAGCGGCAATCTTGGCGACAGCCTTTTGAATCACCGCCTGGGCATTGCTGACATTTTTACGCAGATTGTCGATCACCATCTCCACCGACACACTGGCATGATCCGGGTGCCAGCAGTCATAATCAGTCGCCAACGCCAACGTCGCATAGGCAATTTCCGCTTCCCGTGCCAGTTTCGCTTCCGGTAAATTGGTCATGCCGATCACCGTTGCCCCCCAACTGCGGTACAGTTCCGATTCGGCTTTCGTCGAAAAAGCCGGTCCTTCCATGCACACATACGTCCCCCGGGGATGCAGCGTGACATCCGGTAAATTCAACTCGGTAATCGCCTCGATCAACACCTGCGCCAGAGCCGGACACACCGGGTTTTCGAACGTAATGTGGGCAACAATCCCCTCCCCAAAAAAGGTCGAAACCCGATTGCGAGTCCGGTCAAGAAACTGATCCACCACCACCAAATCCAGGGGTTTGACCTCTGCCCGCAGAGAACCCACCGCCGACACAGAAATAATGTACTGCACCCCCAGCATTTTCATGGCATAGATATTTGCCCGGGCGGGTAACTCCGTTGGTAATAGATGATGATGCCGCCCATGCCGCGCCAAAAACGCCACCGGCACCCCCGCCAATTCCCCCACCAACAGAGCATCCGAGGGGTCACCAAAGGGCGTGGAGATATACCGTTCCTCCACCCCTGTCAGAGCGGGCATTTGATACAACCCACTCCCCCCAATCACCCCGATTGTTACTGCTGGTTGGCTGGTCATGCTGTCTTCCCGGCGCATCTCGCTTTAATTTAACATCGGTGCAAGTGGGGAACAACCCCACCCCGCCCCCCGTCTTACAGGGTAGGACAACGCTCAAAGCATTTCAGGATTGCAAATATGGGATTAATGTTGCTACCAGTACTGCTGGGGCTGGTGTTGGCCGTGCCTGCCGTTAGCCCCGAACTCCGCTCATCCCCCGACGGTGAACCGCTCGCCCTCGTGTCAGACCAGCTCAAATTAACCCCCGAACAACAAGCCCGCCTCACCGATATTCAGACTGCAGCCGACCAGCAAGCCCTGCACATCCTCACCCCGGCGCAGCAGGAACAATGGACACCGACCAGCCTCTGGCAAAACACCCAGCATTTGCACCTCACCCCCGACCAAAAAGCCCAAATGACAGCGATTCGTCTGCGGACATTGGGACAAGTCCACGGTGTACTGACCCCCGCCCAACGGCAACAGTGGCAGGCGCAACGTTAATCCGGCAGGGGCGGTCTCAGGGTCAAATAGATTGCCGCCCCAACCATTGGCACCAGTGAGACCAGGGCAAACCAGGGGGTGAGATGCACCCGCCGCCGCACCATGTCATCCCACAGCCCCAGCGGGAACAAAAGACACAACAGCACAAAATCGCAACTCATCACATGGATAAACCGGTTGGTTTGAAACGCCTGCCACCAGTCCGACCAACTGCCCTGGGACAACCCATAGCCCAGAAACCCCACCGTCAACACCAACCAAATCGCCCCCAAAATCCGGCTATTCCACACCCGCAACAGCCAGGATTCTGACCCACTCCATTCCCGGTACGGTCGCCGCAAAGCCAGATAAGGCAATAATGCAAACGCACCCAAGGCAAACGACCCCGCCACAAACGGCCACGCCGGAATTTTCTGCCCCCGCCCATCCGTCAGGAGCACGCCAGCATAAATCCCCGGCCACACCCCCATCAGGTTAAACAGAGCCACAATCAAGGGGTTAATCCCATCCACCTGAAACCGAATCAGGCGTTGAATCAACTCCAGGGTCTCCGGCTGATCCGGCGGTGCTCCGAGAAACGCATAGCCCACCAACCCCAGCCACACGACCCACAACAGTGCCGATGTCATGGTGGCCGTTACCTCAGTTTTCCGTTCCACGCTAACACATCACCCGCCCCCCGCCCCGCCGAGATAGAGAGCAATCCCTTTTGAGTTCGCAACACGGGTCGCAGGGACACCGCTCCCGGTCTGGGTTTGTTTTTTTCTTATCGCACTCCGCAATACTATTAAGTTTCCTTTCCATTAATTCTACTTCCCCGAAGGGAAGCAAGGCTGGACGACGGGAAGGTAAAAATAACCGACGTAGGTTTCCATTAATTCTACTTCCCCGAAGGGAAGCAAGGCCTTGTGGAGCATGATCCTGAGCCGGAAGTTCCTGAAGTTTCCATTAATTCTACTTCCCCGAAGGGAAGCAAGA
>JAUQVQ010000173.1:2879-4344 GCA_039794725.1 Gloeomargarita sp. HHBFW_bins_162 | reverse complement strand
GCGACCGCTGATTGATAATTTAATAAATTAATTTAATAAATAGAGGTGCCCTTATGGATACCTCTATTTATTCAAACGGGCAGAAAATTTCTTAGTGAGAATGCAGAGATTACGCAGAAGTACCTCCCGGCGACCACGAATCACCAATTTTCAGACGTACCCGACAGAAATGCCGGCTAAGTAACCTTTTTTTCTAACACGTGGTAAAGGGCTTTCAAGGCATCGTTTTCATCGCGGGTAATTTGTTGATCCATCAGTGCCAAACCAATGGCTTTCGACAACACAAAGGCACTCAATTCCGGTTCTAAATTATCAATTAAATCGCTTAAATCGCTCGGTACTTTCAACGCCGCCCGGATGCCCAATACCATGTCCTCTGATAATCCCAGACCGTAGAGTTGAGACGCAATCGTTTCCCAGGTTTCTAGGGCGTGGGGATTCCCGGCGCGAATGACGTAGGCGAGTAAACGGTTGACCTGGTTTTGTTGGGCAGGGGTCATCTGCGGATAAGCAATTGCCGCCGCTGTGGGGGGGTCAGCCTGGCTGGTTTGCAGATTTTTGAGAATTGTCCGCCATTCTTCTTCAGTACACAGTTCCGGTTTGCCCACCTGGAGAGAAACCCGGATGTGGTTGCCGCTGGTGGACAGTTCGGTGACCTGAGCCTGTACCCCCAAATAGCTCAGCCATTGGGACACCATCTGCACCAGCTTATTCCCCGCCGATTGCGCTTGGGTCAGCAGTTGAATCTGGGCACGGACAAGGGGGCGGACTAACTGCGCCAGCATGATTCATATTCTTTTACAACATCCTCATCCTAGCCGATTTAGTAGCGGGGGAAGGTGGGGTCAACTTGGAGGGCGTAGCCTTCCAACCCACCCGCTAAATTCACCACCTGTGTATATCCCTGCTCTAGCAACCAGGCACACACCTGCGCCGAACGGACGCCGTGATGACAGATGACAACCACCATCTGGTTCGGGTCGAGTAACTCCTGCACTTGAGGCGACCACTGGGAAAATTCACTCAAGGGTAAGTGTAAACAACCGGGTAATTTGGCTCGCTCCACTTCCCACCACTCCCGCACGTCTAGTAATTGTAATGTTGGGTTTGCCGTTAGTAGCTGGGTCAATTCTGACCCGTTTATCTGGTTAATCATAAGGGTAGGCGGTGATTGTCATCCTTTTTTATGATAATTATGATCCGAGGTTCATTAAACCCGCTTGTTCTCCGTTGGCCAGAATGCCCAAATTACAGAGAACCAGAGACGGGGACTACGCCCCTGCGACCCTTGTTGCAAACCTAAAAAGGATTGCTATATAGAACCCATTTGACATCTAATGTTGTGTCAGGCTGATGAGCATTAGGGCACTTCTATTGATTGAGCGTTAGGAGAAGTCCGATGGTCAGAATGCCCAAATTACAGAGAACCAACGTCGGGGGCTGCGCCCCTGCGACCCTTGTTTCA
>JAUQVQ010000173.1:0-2779 GCA_039794725.1 Gloeomargarita sp. HHBFW_bins_162 | reverse complement strand
TCTATACAACCCAACTCCCCAGCCTGGATTCGAACCAGGGACCAATCGATTAACAGTCGATCGCTCTACCGCTGAGCTACTGAGGAATGCGTTTTCTATCTTAGTCGCTTGAAGCCATCTTCAGCAAGACTCAGCGCGGGAATATCTGCCCCTGTACCACGTGGAATTGCTGTGCCTCGCTCAACCAAGCGGGATAAAACCGTTCTAAGTCGGTGGTGGTGATGATGGTCTGCACCCGGTCGCTCATCACGGTGAGAAGATGTCGTTGCCGTTTGAGGTCGAGTTCTGCTAGGACATCGTCTAAAAGTAACACCGGGGCTTCGCCAAAGGTGGTTTCCAGGAGTTCCAATTCGGCTAATTTCAGGGCTAGGACGAGGGTGCGTTGTTGGCCTTGAGAGGCGTAGGCACGGGCGGGATAACCGTTGAGGTGTAAGTACACGTCGTCCCGGTGAGGGCCAACTAGGGTGGTTTTTTGGGCGAGTTCGGCGGTGAGTTTGGCGGTCAGTTGGGCGTGGAATTGCTCGGCGATCTTAGGGGGATCGTCGGCAGGCACGGGGACGTTGGGGGCGTAGGTGACTTCTAAGGTTTCTGGGGCTTGGCTGATGCGGTGGTGCCAGGTTTGGGCCAGAGGATGGAGGCGGGCAAGCAGGCGGTAACGGCGGCGCATGAGACGGGTGCCGGTTTGCACCAACTGGTCATTCCAGAGGGTGAGTTGGCTGGGGTGGACGGTTTCCTGGCGCAGAAGGGCGTTTCGTTGCCGCAGAATGCGTTGGTAATCCTGGAGCAGTTGACCGTACAGGGGTTCGAGTTGCACGAGGGTTTGATCCAGCCAATCCCGCCGCTGACCGGGACTCCCCCGTACCAGTTCCAAATCCAAGCAGGAGAAAAATACCGCTCGCAGATAGCCCAAAAAATCCATCTGCCGCCGCTGGGTCTGTTGATTCACCATGAGGGTGCGTCGCCCGGATGTACGCAGGGTGAGGGTTAACTGGGCGGGATCGGGTTGCCGTTCCACCTCGGCCTGAATGCGGGCAGTGTCCTGGCCGGTTTGCACCAAATCCCCATCCCGTTGCGCCCGGGGGGAATGCAGGGTGGCCAGCAGTAAAATGGCTTCCAGCAGGTTGGATTTGCCCTGGGCGTTGTCCCCCAGGAGGATGGTCTGCTTGCTCCTGAAGGGGATGGCCTGTTCGGTGTAGTTGCGAAAGTGCCGCAATTCCAAGTGGCGGAGGTACACCGATTACCGCTGATACACAGAAGGGGCGTATTCCGCCAGACTGTGTTCCCACAATTCCACTTCCGCTTCCAGACGGTGAACCAACTCTTCGGTATCGCTGAGCACAGCCGGGAGCGTGCCATCGTTAATGTGTTGGCGCAGGTCACAAATGGCTTTGCGGGCTTCGGCGGTGGATACCCGTGCCGTGAGAACTTCCCGTTTGGCCTGAATCGCCTGCACCTGTTGTTCCAACTGGCGCAGTTGTTGTTGCAACTGGCGACAATGAAGGCTCTGGGAGGCAAGGGCTTGTTGGAGTTCCTGGCGCAGGTGGGGACAGACCGCCCGTTGCATCTGCCGCCGCAACCGCCGCTGGGTCGCCACCACCACCGCCACCGCCCGTTTCACCTGCCGCAGTTGTTGGTGCAGACGATTGACCCACTGCTCCAGCAGGCGTTCCGGGTCGGGGGAATTGCGCCAAGGCCACAGGTTCACTGCCGTACCTCTAGGGGTAAACACGGGCATTCACGCCCTTTGCCTTTAAGTCTGCCACAAACTGCTCCGCTTGGTTACGCACTTCAAAGGCAGCCAACTGCACCTTCACCCCCACCGGAAATTGCCAAACGAAGGCTTCCGGGACGACTTTTTGGGCTTCGATTAAACTTTGCTCGTTTTTGTAATCGGTCACCACGTAGTAAAACAGGGGCGTGGGACTGGGCGCCGGACTGGCTTTGGGACTGGCGGTGGGAACGGCACTCAAATCCGGCAATTCCTTGCGGGCGAGGTTGGGTACAGGCGATGGGTTGGGTGAGGGCAACACGGCACTTTCGGGGGGCGGTGCCGGTACACTCAACTGCGGCGGGGTGACCTGCACCGGGCGACGTTGGTTCAAGAAAAACAACACCCCCAACGTTCCCAACGTAGCGGCGGTCACACCAATGGCAAAGCCCAAGATGGGTTGCTGTAAGCCCCGCTGGGTGCGCATCGGGTGGTGCGGTTCTGGGAAGGTTTCGCTCCAGGGGTCGGTCACCGCTTCTTCGCGAACGGTTAACCTGCCCGCAGCGGCGCCATTCTCAGCCTGACGACGGGCAAATACCCGGTTCAACCGCTCCGACCAGGAGGGACGCTGGGCAACAGGAGGAGGGGTCGGTTCCGGGGTATCGGGCTGAACGGCCTGCAACAAAGCCGCCATCTCATCGGTAATTTCATCTTCTCCGACATCCATCACCACCAGGGCACCGGTTCCCGCCACACATTCCGCAGGCGGCGTCAACACAACGGTTGCGTCGCTATCCGCCACCGGAGCCGTCGGTTCGGACATCGTCCCCATCGCTACAGTGGCATCGAAATCCGGCACATCCGGCACCGCTAGAGGGTGAGTTGTTTCCGGTTCGGCAACAACTTCGGTGGGTTCCAAGGGGGCATCAGCACTGGCCGCCGGGGGAAACGTCCAGGCCGTATCGGGGGGCGGGGTGGGTTTATCGCCCAAGAGGGATTGGAGATAACCCGGTTCCCAGGTTGCCCGCTCTTGCTTCAACTGGTGCAGTTCCCGCTCCAGACTAATGTCCA
>JAUQVQ010000172.1:0-4349 GCA_039794725.1 Gloeomargarita sp. HHBFW_bins_162 | reverse complement strand
CCTCTCCCTTGATGGGAGAGGGGCAGGGGGTGAGGGTGAATATAAAAGAATCATGCAAAAAGTCTAATAGGAAACAAGGGTCGCAGGGCGTAGCCCCGTTTTGGTTTTCTCCCCTCTCCCTGGATGGGAGAGGGGCAGGGGGTGAGGGCAGACGTGAACGAGGCATCCCGTCTCTGGTTCTCCGTAATCTCTAGATTCCAGTTAAGAGATTCTTGGCTCGCTTGAATAAATAGAGGTGCCCTTATGATTGCGATAGTTCTTCGTAATTTTTGGATTCTCGCATGGGGCTAACCGCTATCAATTGGCAATGAGTAGTTGTAGGGGGGCACCTTCTCTGTAATTTCTGGATTCTAGCCGAGCGATTCTTTTCCCGATTGAATAAATAGAGGTGTCCTAGGATTGCTCTATCTTTCTGTCATAGGAGAAAACTCTGCTATAGTATAAGACGGCATTCATCAGGAACTCAGCCTTGCCTTCTACGTTTGACCCGCCCAAGATAGACGAGTTTTTAGCAGAACTTGCCGCCATTCAACAAACTGGCTCCAAACGCATTGCCTTGCTTGGCTCGCGTCACGTCCCCATCACCCATCAGTATTTGATTGAGCTATTGGCCTATGCACTGGTATTAGCCGGTAACCGAGTCTTGACGTCGGGGGCAACCGGGGTAAATGCGGCGGTAATTCGTGGGGCAATGCGGGCTGACCCCAATTTATTAACCGTGATTTTACCCCAAAGCCTGAGTAAACAACCCCCCGAATCCCAAGAACAATTAAAACAAGTCATGCACCTGGTCGAAAAACCGGAATATGATGATTTATCCCTTGCAGAAGCCAGTACCCTGTGTAACCAGGAAATCGTCTCCCGGTGTCAACAATTGGTATGTTTTGCATTTCACGACAGCCACACCTTGATGATGACTTGTCGGGAAGCAGAAGAACAACGTAAAATTGTCACTCTGTTTTATTTTGATTAAAGGGCAGGAATTGACATAATGGAAACCTCTAAAAATTGCCAATGAGCGGTCGCAGGGGCGCAGCCCCCGCCCCTGGTTCTCCGTAATCTCTGGATTCTAACTAAGGGATTCTTTGCCCGATTGAATAAAGGGAACCTCTATTAATTAGAAATTAGCGGTCGCAGGGGGTCACCCCCCCGCCTCTGGTTCTCAAATCCAGCATTTCACTCCATGAGGCGCATTAAAATTGGTTCGAGTTTCCCCAAATCTTTTAACACAGCTGCCGCCGAGGGATAACGATCCTGGGAATAATAACGAGTCATGCCCTGCAAGATATTGAGTAAATGACTGTTTTTCGGGGTGCGCCAAGGGGTCAAGTCCAATTCCCCCGTGTGGTGATTCCAAGGCAGGTCGGTGGGGGGCAATCCCGTCAACGCCTGCATCGTCACCATCCCCACCGCATAGACATCACTGTTCCATTCGGGAAACCCCATCAACTGTTCAATCGGCGCATAACCGCGCGTGCCAATCGAAAGGGTAGCTAATTCCGGGTCTGATTCTGCAACCACCTTTTTAACGGCTCCAAAATCAATCAAAATGTAATCACCTCGAGTAGGACAGTAAATAATATTATCCGGTTTAATATCTCGATGAATCACCTGGTGGCGATGGATAAATTTCAGCGTTTTCAAAAGATTTTTCAAAAAACTAAAAATTTCCAAAAGTGACCAATCTTTGCCCGCCAGAAATTGTTCTTTTAAGGATTGACCCTCGATATATTCTTCAACCAAATAAAACTCGCCATTCTGTTCAAAATATGCCAGCAAACGGGGGATATATTTATAATGACCCAGGGTTTCTAATGCCTGCGCTTCCCGATGGAATAAATGCCGCGCCCGCAGTAATTTTTCGGGTTCCTTAGGGGCAACCGACAAAAGTTTTTTCACCACACACAAGGGCGCACCCGGTCGGTGTAAATCCTGAGCCAGATAGGTACGACCAAATCCCCCCTCGCCCAAAAGCCGCTGCACCTGATAGCGACCGCCTAACAGGGATGAATTGCTAGGAATTTGAATACTGCGTACCGTCGCCAGTTGCGATTGGATGCGGGCTTCCACAACCGGTAAATTCAACGGTTTGGTGATGTAATCATTCGCCCCGGCGCGCAAGGCGGTGACCATATCCACACTGGCTTCCCGTGCCGTAATCATAATTACCGGCAACACCCCCGGCGGATAAAATTGGCGGAGTTTGTGCAGAAGTTGTAACCCGGTCATCCCCGGTAGCAACCAATCCAACAATACCAAGTCCCAGCTTTTTTCTTGTAGGGCATGGAGGGCGGCTTCCGGTTCGGCAAATGTACTAACATCATATCCCTGATAAGTGAGATACTTTTGCAACAAACTCAGAGTAATGGGGTCGTCATCAATGACCAGGATAGATGTATTGGTTGCGCTGGTGCCCATACACATTCTCGTGTAACCCCCCACGGCTGATTCTAAACCATTTATAGGGAAGGGCAAACGACCCATTTATGCCATAAATAGAAATGCCCGGTTTGCAGAGATTGGATGGACGCTTCCCAATTTTTTACCCTGAAGCAACGGTTAAAAATGGCCGCCTCCCCGACAGATTTGGTGCAGGTTGTCCAAGAATTGGCGGTACATAGTGACCACAACGAGGCGATTCCCCTGTTGATCGAGGTGTTGGGGTACAACAATCCGCAGGCAGCCCAGGTGGCAATCGGGGGGCTATTACAAGCGGGGCGGCGGGTGGTGCCGGAATTGCTCCAACGGTTGGATGGGTACAACTACGGGGCGAGGGCGTATGCGATCCGGGTATTAGCCCAAATTGGCGACCCGCAGGCGTTGGATGTACTGCAAGAGGCGGCACGGTCGGATTTTGCTCCCAGTGTGCGGCGGGCGGCGTTGCGGGGGTTGGGAACGATCCAGTGGCAGGATTTAGCAGAACCGGAACTGGCACAAACCCAGGTCATTCAAACGCTCCAGGAGGTCAGCCGGGACGGGGATTGGGGGATTCGCTATGCGGTCGTGGTGGCGGTGGAATTGTGGCGGCAAAGGGGTGTCCCCGACTTTTTAGCACCCCAGATTGAGGCACTGTTGCACCAATTGACCCAGGATGACGACCCGGTGGTGCAAGCTCGTGCCCAGTACAGCCTGCACCAAAGCGATAAGTACGTTACCATGCCCAATGGAGCCTGAGAGAGAGCGAGAAACTGCCATGAGTGAATCCGTCACCGCCCAGCAGGTGCTAGAGGTTTTGCGCCCGGTTCAAGACCCGGAGTTGCAGCGGAGTTTGGTGGAATTAAACATGATCCGCCAGGTGCGGGTGGAAAATGGGCGGGTATCGTTTAATTTGGTGCTCACGACCCCGGCGTGTCCCCTGCGGCAATTTATTGAGGATGATTGTCGGCAGGCGGTGATGACCTTACCGGGGATTGAGCAGGTGGAAATTGTGACGACGGCGGAAACGCCCCAACAAAAATCGCTGCCCCAACGCCAGGGGGTGCCGGGGGTGCGGAACATTGTCGCCATTGCCAGTGGCAAAGGGGGCGTGGGCAAAAGCACCGTAGCGGTGAATGTGGCGGTGGCGTTGGCGCAAACCGGGGCGCGGGTGGGGTTGCTGGATGCGGACATTTATGGCCCCAACGACCCGATCATGTTGGGCGTGAGTCAGCAGAAATTGGTGGTGAGCGACAGTCCCCAGGGCGAAGTGCTGACCCCGGCGGAAAATTATGGGGTGAAGCTGGTTTCGATGGCGTTTTTGGTCACACCCGCTCAACCGATTATTTGGCGGGGGCCGATGCTCAATGGGGTGATTCGCCAGTTCCTTTACCAGGTGCAGTGGGGCGAGTTGGATTATCTACTGGTGGACTTGCCGCCGGGAACGGGGGATGCTCAGTTGACCTTGGCGCAGGCCGTCCCGATGGCGGGGGCGGTGATTGTCACGACTCCCCAAACCGTTTCCGTCGCCGATGCCCAGCGGGGGTTGCAGATGTTCCGGCAGTTGGGCGTACCCGTGCTGGGGGTGGTGGAAAACATGAGTTATTTCATTCCCCCGGATGCCCCGGACAAACGCTATGCGATTTTTGGGGAAGGCGGTGGCTCCCAGTTGGCCGAACGGTTGGGCGTACCGTTGTTAGGACAAATTCCTCTGGAACTGCCGGTGCGGGCGGGGGGGGATAGTGGTCTGCCGGTGGTGGTGGCTCACCCGGAATTGGCCTCGGCAAAGGCTCTGCGGGAATTGGCGGGGCGGGTGGCGGCACGGGTGTCGGTCTTGGCACTGGGGTGAACGGAAATCAGGGAAGTAAAATTGAATCAGCGTTCTAATGTTGAATGGAATTACAATCCCCTTCGGAATTAACAACCCTCTATGA
>JAUQVQ010000171.1:0-4369 GCA_039794725.1 Gloeomargarita sp. HHBFW_bins_162 | reverse complement strand
TCCCCGTAATCTCTGGATGCCAACGGAGAGATGCTTGGCTTGCTTGAATAAATAGAGGTGCCCTTCAGATGGAATAATGCAAAGGAAACGAGTGAGCTGACCGAGGCCGCACATAAACCCGTTGTTGGGGCTGTAATTTCAATTGCAATGCCTGTTCCCGATCTATCTGCGCCGTCACCGTCTGACCGTCGTCCAAGGTTAATTCCACCCGAATTTCTCGCCCCAGATGCAACATCCGATGTACCCGGGCGGGGGTATGCGCTTCACTGGGGTCGGTGCTGATAAGAATATCATGGGGGCGCAAAAACGCCTGTCCATTCAAAACTTCAATTCCCTGGCGTTGGAGTAAACTGGCATCCCCCGGCAGGACGTTTACCGGTCCAATAAAACTCATCACAAACGGGGTGGCCGGATGGTCATAAATTTCCGCTGGCGTGCCGACCTGCTCGACCCGCCCCTTGTGAATCACCACAATCTGATCCGACAGTTCCATCGCCTCTTCCTGGTCATGGGTAACGAACACCGTCGTGACGTGTACTTCATCATGCAAACGGCGTAGCCAACTGCGTAATTCCTGGCGCACCCGAGCATCCAACGCCCCAAACGGTTCATCCAACAGCAGTACCTTTGGTTCCACCGCTAACGCCCGTGCCAATGCCACCCGCTGTCGTTGCCCCCCGGACAATTGCGCCGGATAACGATTGCCCAAACCCTGCAATTGCACCAATTCCAGCAAGATATCCACCCGTTGTTGAATTTGTTTGCGGGGCACACGGCGGACTTCCAACCCAAACGCCACATTTTGCCGCACGGTCATGTGTTTGAACAGGGCGTAATGCTGAAAGACAAAACCAATGTTCCGGTCTTGCACTTGCCGGTGGGTGGCATCCTCGCCCGTCAGCCAGATTTTGCCCGTATCCGGCGTTTCCAGACCGGCGATTAACCGCAACAGCGTAGATTTGCCCGACCCCGACGGCCCTAGCAGTGCCACCAGGGAACCACTGGGAATTTCCAAACTGACCTCATCCACCGCCTGGAAATTGCCAAACCGTTTCGACACCCGCTCCACCACAATCCCCATACTTGCCCCCTAAACCGACCAATCGGCTCTCGGTTCCTGTTGCCAAACCTGCAATCCCCGCTGTCTCAAGTAGTCCAGCCCCTGGGCAATTTGCGCCGGTGTCCCCTGCACATCCAGGTCAAACCAGCCGTCATCCTCACGGCTCGGACTGAGTAACCCCGCCCGTAGATTCACCACCAACCCGTGCCCCGACACCAGCCCCGACAGAATCGGCACATCGCAGGCCGCCTTGGGAATCCGCACGTGGATATGACTGCGTTGGACTTCTGTGGTCATCGGCGTTTGCACGGGAGCCGGGACAACCACACCCGTAACCGGAGTCATTTCTGACAGGGAAACCAACTCCCAATCCCGCCCCCGCATCATCTCAATACAGGCATTCAGAGCCGTTGGCGCACCGTACAATTCCAAATCGAGCCAGGCCTCCGCTTGATTTTGGGGGTCAAACAACGCCCCCTGGATATTCACCGTCACCCCCTGCTGGGTAATCATCTGGGACAACACCGGTTCCTCCTGGCCGCCCCCCGGCACCCGCACCCGCACGGTGACTCGATTCACTGCTTCCATGCTGGACACTCCCTTGGTTTGGATCAGCTTCATTATCAACCCTCACCGCCACACCAAATACCGCAGACCCAACAGCAGGAGAAACCCACCGTACAGTTTTTTCATCAACTCACTGCTGATGTAG
The DNA here is from genome assembly GCA_039794725.1 of Gloeomargarita sp. HHBFW_bins_162. Lineage (GTDB taxonomy): Bacteria > Cyanobacteriota > Cyanobacteriia > Gloeomargaritales > Gloeomargaritaceae > Gloeomargarita. The sequence continues at coordinate 2,597 of JAUQVQ010000171.1, read as the reverse complement.
GGTTGATTAGCAAACACCGCCCCCAGGCCATTGCCCAAGAGCAACCCAATGACCATAATGACAGCGTAATTCAATTGTAAATTACCACTGCGGTGATACACCCACGCCCCCAGCAGACCAATCGGTAAAACCTGCGCCGCCAGTGATGTTCCGGTTGCCACCTTTTGATCTAAACCTAACCACAACACCAACGCAGGCACCATGATCGCCCCGCCGCCGATGCCAAACATACCCCCGGCCAACCCAGCCACCAGTCCCACCGTCAATAATTGCCCCAGCAATGATTTCTCCTTGGTGTTGCGTATCCCTTATTCTACAGTAAATTTATCGGATTAGTGTTATTTTTGCGCTTGCGAGCAGTCTTTATTTAAACCAAGGGTCGCAGGGCGTAGCCCCGTCTTTGGTTCTTCTCTCCCCCCGACATATAGCAATCCTTTTTGAATTGGCAACAAAGGTCAGCGGGGCACCGCCCCCATAGGGTACCTCTAAAAATTGGTGATTAGCGGTCGCAGGGGGGCACCTCCCGTCTCTGGTTCTCCGTAATTTCTGGATTCTAACCGAGAGATTTTTTCCCCGATTGAATAAATAGAGGTGCCCCATATTTAGTTCTTTCTCTCTTCTTTGTTTTTGAATTTTTTAGGATTGTTATATTCCACAATTACTGAAAAGGCTGTAAGAAATTCCTTGCCCGATTGCAATAATGGTTGCGCATGAGGGTACCTCTAAAAATTGGTGATTAGCGGTCGCAGGGGCGCAGTTCTCCGTAATCTCTGGAGGGAACCTCTATTAATTCATGATGAGCGGTCGCCGGGGCGTAGCCCCCGTTTCTGGTTCTCCGTCATCTGGGCATTCTGGCAATAGAACTTTTCCTTTGCTTCAAGGGCACCTCTAAAAATTGGTGATTAGCGGTCGCAGGGGGGCACCCCCCGACATTGGTTCTCCGTAATTTCTGGATTCTAACTAAAGGATTCTTTGTCCGATTGAATAAATAGAGGTTCCCTCAATAAATAGAGGTGTCCTGGATTCTAATCAAGAGATTCTTTTTCCGATTGAATAAATGGAGGTTCCCTAATAACATTTCCTTATTTCTGATATTTGTAAAATTTAATGAATTTATGTAAATTTGTTTAACGGTTCGTGGGACAGAGGGGCAGGGAACGACAGGGAGTTTAACTATTATTAACGCTCGGAACGAGACGGCTGGGGAAGCCTATAATGCTGACTAAGTTAACGGTGTTACCGGGCTGAGATGGGGTTATTCTGTCTCGGCGGTAGTTCAGGGAGTTTTGCCCTTGCGGGTGGGATTCTTTGGCTGGGTAGCATCGGGTTTATTCCTTGCCGTATTAGGAGAGGAGCGTTCTAATGACCATCAGTCCACCGGAGCGGGAAGCGAAGGTCAAGGTGACTGTGGATCGTGACCCTGTACCGACCTCATTTGAGCGGTGGGCGAAGCCGGGGCATTTTTCCCGGGCTTTGTCGAAAGGGCCGAAGACCACCACCTGGATCTGGAATCTGCACGCAAACGCTCACGATTTTGACAGTCATACCAGCGACCTGGAAGATATTTCCCGGAAGATTTTCAGTGCCCACTTCGGCCATCTGGCGGTGGTGTTTGTGTGGCTGAGCGGGATGTACTTCCACGGGGCGAAGTTTTCGAATTATTCGGCCTGGCTGGCGGATCCCTTGCATGTGAAGCCGAGTGCCCAGGTGGTCTGGCCGATTGTGGGCCAGGAAATTCTCAACGCCGATGTGGGGGGCGGATTCCAGGGGATTCAGATTACCTCTGGGTTTTTCCAACTCTGGCGGGCGAATGGGATTACCAATGAGTTTCAACTGTACTGCACGGCGATTGGGGCGCTGGTGATGGCGGCTCTCATGCTGTTTGCCGGTTGGTTCCATTACCACAAGGCGGCGCCCAAGCTGGAGTGGTTCCAAAATGTGGAATCCATGCTCAATCACCACCTGGCGGGTCTGCTGGGGTTGGGCTGTTTGGGCTATGCGGGGCAACAGATTCATGTGTCTCTGCCGATTAACGCCTGTTTGGATGCCATTGATGCGGGGGCACCGTTGACCGTGGGCGGTAAGGTGATTGCCTCGGTGGCGGATATTCCGTTGCCCCATGAGTGGATTTTGAATCCGAGTTTGATGGCGGATATTTTCCCGAATGTGCCCTGGGGGATTCCCAGTGGGGTGATTCCCTTCTTTACCCTGAATTGGGGTGCCTACACGGATTTCCTGACTTTCAAGGGGGGCTTGAATCCGGTGACGGGCGGGTTGTGGCTGACGGATACGGCGCACCACCACTTGGCGTTGGCGGTGTTGTTTATCGTGGCCGGGCACATGTACCGCACCAACTGGGGTATCGGCCACAGCATGAAGGAAATCCTGGAAGCCCACAAAGACCCCTTGTTGATCGGGGGAACGGGGCATAAGGGCTTATATGAAATTTTCACCACGTCTTGGCACGCTCAGTTGGCGGTGAATCTGGCGTTGCTGGGGTCGCTGACGATTATCGTGGCGCAGCACATGTACTCCATGCCGCCCTACCCGTACCTGGCGACGGATTATCCCACCCAGTTGTCCATCTTTACCCACCA
>JAUQVQ010000170.1:0-4384 GCA_039794725.1 Gloeomargarita sp. HHBFW_bins_162 | reverse complement strand
GTTTATCTGGTGGTCGTTGACCCCGGTGTGGGCAGTTCCCGACGACCGATTGCCCTGAAAACGCCCCAGGGGTATGCGGTTGGCCCTGATAACGGCGTATTGACCCCCTTCCTGCCCCACGTCACCGCCGCCGTCGTTTTGGACAACCCGACCTACTGGCGCACCCCCCAGCCCAGCCAGACGTTTCACGGTCGGGATATTTTTGCCCCGGTAGCGGCTCACCTGAGTTTAGGCATACCCTTGGATGCGGTGGGAACGCCCATTCCACCGGCAACATTAGCCCAGCATCCGCTCCCGCCCTGCACGCAGACACCAACGGGTTGGCAAGGACAAATTCAGTACATTGACCACTTTGGCAATCTGATCAGCACCATTCCTGCCGAGGTGGTTCATCCCCAGGCCAGCCCACAGGTTGCGGTGGGGGAACGGTTGATTCCTTGGGGCAGGTGTTATAGCGACGTGCCGATGGGTGAATTGGTCGCCCTAGTTGGGAGTCACGGCTATGTGGAAATTAGCTGTCACCAAGGGAATGCCGCCAGAATTTTGGATGCTAAAATTGGGGATACGTTATCGTTACTTAGGCAACCGCATGGGTTGATTGGGGAGCGTGTTGATTCGTGAATGATTTGTTAAAAATTTACCGAATTTTAGATGCCAATCTTGACCGAGCCCGGGAAGGATTACGGGTGATTGAAGAATGGTGTCGGTTGGGGTTGAATCAATCACAGACGGCTGAATGGTGTAAAAATTACCGCCAGGAATTAGCCCGTTGGCATCGTCCAGAATTTCGCGAAGCGCGCAATACCCAAGAGGATGTGGGAACGGCCCTCACCCATAGCCAAGAAATCCAACGAGAAAATATGATTTCCCTGTTGCAGGCAAATTTTTGTCGCATTCAAGAAGCCCTGCGGGTGCTAGAAGAATATGGCAAATTAGTGGATGTCAATCTCTCTCAAGCCATGAAACAATTACGCTATCAAATCTATCAACTCGAAAGCCAATTACTCAATAAAGAACGTCACCAAAAACTTGAGCAATCCTATCTGTATTTAATCACCATGCCGAGTGCCGATTTACTCACCATTGTGGAAGCCGCATTACAAGCAGGGTTAACCTTAGTCCAATATCGAGACAAGGAACAAAGCGATGGTTATCGTTACGAAATGGCGGAGAAACTATGCCGATTGTGCCATCAATACCAGGCTCTATTTATTGTGAATGACCGGGTGGATATTGCCCTGGCGGTGGATGCGGATGGGGTGCATTTGGGACAACAGGATATGCCCTTGCCGATTGCCCGGGATTTGTTGGGTCATCAGCGGATTATCGGGTGTTCCACAACGAATCCCCAGGAATTGCACCGAGCGATGGCCGGTGGCGCAGATTACGTCGGGGTCGGGCCGGTCTATGCCACCCCCACAAAGGCAGGAAAACCCCCGGCGGGCTGGGATTACGTGGCCTATGTGGCGAGGCAGTGGCAGAAACCCTGGTTTGCGATTGGGGGGATTGACCTGAGCAATTACCCAGAAGTTCTCCAGGCGGGGGCGCAGCGGATTGCGGTTGTCCGAGCGATTATGGCAGCCACTGATCCTGGTGCTGTCACCCAACAATTTCTCCAAAAACTCCAACCCAAATGATGAACTTTTGGCAGGAAATCAACCACACAATTAGCACCATAACCGGGCGACCTTTTGCGGGGAAACCCCAGGGCAGTCGGGGGGGAGGATGTATTCACGAAAATCAAATTTTAAGTGATGGTGAACGGCAATTTTTTATCAAAATTAACCGAGAATCTGAGTTGGATTTATTTGTGACCGAAGCCTTGGGATTACAATCATTAGGGGCGGTGAAAGCGATCACCGTACCGCAGGTGCTGGGCTGGGGTGTGGTTGGGGAACAATCCTATTTAATTTTGGAGTTTTTAACCCTCACCCAACGGGGAAATTGGCATCGCATGGGGCAACAATTAGCGCAACTGCATCGGCAAAGTGCGGGGCACCAATTTGGCTGGGAACGGGATAATTATATCGGCGCCACTCCCCAAAAAAATGACTGGCATACCGATTGGGCAGATTTTTTTTGCACCTGTCGTTTAGGGTACCAATTGCAACTCGCCCGCCGCCGGGGGGGACATTTTGCCCAGACCGATCAGCTCCTGACGCGAGTGCATCAAATTCTCAGTTCAATTTCCGTATCCCCGGTGTTGGTGCATGGGGATTTGTGGTCGGGAAATGCCGCTTTTATCCACACAGGCGAACCCGTCATTTTTGACCCGGCAGTTTACTACGGGCACCGGGAAGTTGATCTGGCGATGAGTGAATTGTTTGGCGGTTTCCCCCCAGAATTTTACCAAGGGTATCAATCGGAATGGCCGTTAGAACCGGGCTACACCCAACGCAAAACCGTTTATAATCTCTACCACATTTTGAATCACTTTAATTTGTTTGGGGGTTCCTATTGGCATCAGGCGGAACGGATGATGATTTCGCTTCTTTAAGGCACCTGTTCTAACATCAATTTCGACCGTTTCACCACCTCAGGAACCGGAATCGGATAATCTCCCGTAAAACAGGCGGAACAGAATTTGTGGGGGGCTGACCCCGTTGCCATCAACATCCCCGCCCAACTGAGATAAGCCAGGGAATCCACCTCCAAATGGTGCGCAATTTCGCTCACGGACTGGCGGGCGGCGATGAGTTGGTCTTGGTTATCCGTGTCAATGCCATAAAAACAGGGGTGGGTCACCGGCGGCGAGGAAATCCGCATATGTACCTCGCGCACCCCCGCCTCCCGCAGTGTCCGCACCAACTTGCGGCTGGTGGTTCCCCGCACGATGGAGTCGTCCACCACCACCACCCGTTGGGATTGCAGTACATCCCGCAGGGGGTTGAGTTTCATGCGAATCCCCGCTTCCCGCATCGCCTGGGTCGGTTGGATAAAGGTGCGCCCCACGTAGCGATTTTTGATCAATCCCTCAGCGTAGGGAATCCCACTCTCCTGGGCAAACCCAATCGCCGCCGGGACACCCGAATCCGGCACGGCAATCACTAAATCGGCCGCCACCGGCGATTCCTGCGCCAAAATTTCCCCCAACCTCCGGCGATAGGCATACAAACTACTCCCCTCCATCACACTGTCCGGGCGGGCAAAATAGATCATCTCAAACACACACAACTTACGCTGGGGCATCTGCCACTGACCACAGGTCAACCCCGCTGGCGTGATCCACACCCATTCGCCCGGCTCCACCTCCCGCAAATAATCCGCCCCAATGATGTCCAACGCACAGGTTTCTGAAGCGAATACCAACCCTTGCTCCCCCAACGTCCCCAACACCAGCGGCCGCACCCCATAGGCATCCCGCAAACCCAAAAGCCCCTGGGGTGTCCCAATCACCAGACTAAACGCCCCCAGGCATTGATGCGCCATTTGCATGGCTCCCGTTACCCAATCCGCCCCCTCGTCCACCGCCTGCGCCAGTAACTGCGCCATGATTTCCGAATCCGTCGTGGAATGCAGAGGATAACGCTCCGGGGATAAGCGATTCCGTAATTCTAATGTATTGACAAGATTGCCATTATGGGCTAAAGCAATTTCCCCCAAACGCGAAGACACCACCACCGGCTGGGCATTCACCACCCGACTGCTTCCGGTCGTGGAATAGCGATTGTGTCCCACCGCCCACTGCCCCGGCAATTCCCGCAAAATATCTTCCCGAAACACCTGGGACACCAACCCCATCTGTTTGTAACAATGCACCCGCCCCTGGTCAAAGGTAGCAATCCCCGCCGACTCCTGCCCCCGGTGTTGGAGAGCATACAGCCCAAAATAGGCCAGCTTGGCAACTTCCTCCCCCGGCGCATAAACCCCAAAAACACCACAGGCTTCTTCCGGCTTGTCGGGCGCAATGTGCATGGGAACACCCACAGGAATGGTTTTGCTTAACTTGATCTTAACGAAAAGTGCCCTCTTTACACCTTTAGCGTATCGTTCCCAAGGGGGACTGACCACTGTTTCGTCTCAGGGGGGTAATTTGAGGAATAAAGCCTAAAGGGAACCTCTATTTATTCAATCGGGCAAAAAATCCTTTAGTGAGAATCCAGAAATTACGGAGAACCAAAGACGGGGGCTGCGCCCCTGCGACCTTTGTTGCCAATTCAAAAAGGATTGCTATAGTTCCGCCATTACAGGTCGAGGTTCTGCCCCTTGATGGGAATAAAATTCGTTGCTCTGGAAGGTCAAAATACTTCTTTCTTCAGAAACAATTACGGGTACCTCTATTTAGGGCACCTCTATTTATTATTCAATCAGGGAAAAGAATCTCTCGGTTAGAATCCAGAAATTACGGAGAACCAGAGACGGGGGGTGCCCCCCTGCGACCGCT
>JAUQVQ010000169.1:0-4394 GCA_039794725.1 Gloeomargarita sp. HHBFW_bins_162 | reverse complement strand
CAGGGTTATGTGATTATTTTGCAAACCGCCTTTGAGGGTGCCAGAGAAGCTGTCCGGTTTGCGCTGGCTGACCCTGACCCCCTAGAAAGTAAATTTACGCCGAGTTATGGCATGGTATTGAATCTTTTACAAATGCACACCTTAGAAGAAACCAAAGCACTCATCCAAAGTAGTTTTGGGCAATTTTTGTCCCTGCGGTCTCTGCAACCCCTCCAGGAGAAATTGGCACAATTAACCGCTCAAAAAAAGGCATTAGAACAGGAATTAGCCGGGGTAGATGTTGTCCACGCCGCTCAGTACGAGAAGCTCCGGCAACAACACAAAGAAGCCCGCCGTTTACTGAAAATTTTGGAAGACCAGGCCAGAGAAACCCGCCAAAAACAACTGTCGCTGGCGGTGAATTTTGCCATTACCGGCACGGTGTTAATCATGCAGGGCAAACACGTTCCCCATCCCACGCCCGCCGTATTGGTGACACGGGTGGCCGGGGGAGGGCAATTCCCGTATTTGATCTGTTTGGGGCGAGATAACCGTTGGTACGTGATTACCACCCATGATGTGATTGATTTGCACGCCGAATTACCCCGCATGACGGCGGTGGATAATCTCACCCCCCCCATTGATTTAATTCCCAAACCCGGTCAGCATCGCCAGGGGAATGAAATAACAGCAATTTTGGCGCAACAGATTCCCGATTTTACCCCCTTGGATACGGCTCCCGAAGTCCTCTCCCAACGGCAACAGGTGGAGTGGTTAGCGACGCAATTGGAACAGCATCCGGGGCGATTGGTACATAAGTCGGGGGCGTTGGTGCAGAAACAATACCAACTGGATAAAATCAACCAGCAAATTCAAAATCTGGAACAAGAATTGCAGCAAAAATCTCAACGACATTGGCAGGATTTCTTGAGTTTAATTGATATGCTCAAGGAATGTGAGTGTTTGTCCGAGGCGCTGACTCCGACCGATTTGGGGCAAACGGTAGCCGCTCTCCGGGGGGATAACGAATTGTGGCTGGGTTTGGCCTTGGCGAGTGGGGCGTTCGATGCCTTGAGTCCCTCGCATTTAGCGGCGGCGGTGGCGGCGATTGTCATGGAAACGCCCCGTTCCGATAGCTGGACAAATTACCCCCTGCCGACCCCGGTGGATGTGGCGTTGGGGCAGTTGCGTCCCCTGCGGCGGAAGTTATTCCAACTGCAACGGCGGTATCACATTGGCTTTCCCCTCTGGTTGGAACCGGATTTGGTGCCCCTAGTAGAGCGGTGGGCGGGGGGCGTGAGTTGGCCGGAACTGGGTCAACACACCAATTTGGACGGGGGGGATGTGGTGCGTTTACTGCGGCGGACGATGGATGTGTTATCGCAAATTCCCCATGTTCCCCACCTGTCGGCTGAGCTGAAAAGTCGCTCCCGCACGGCACTACAGGCGATGAACCGCTTCCCGGTAGATGAGGGGTTAGAAGATTGACGGGGAAAAAAGTTAAATCTGTTTCTCTTTCCTAGTGATTGATAGCGATTTACAAAGAAAACTTATGTCATAATAGATGCGATTCCACAGAATATCCTCTGGGAAGACTTTATTTGTGAGGGGTGTGGTTTTATGAACAAAGGTGAATTGGTTGACTTGGTTGCCCAAAATGCCGACTTGCCCAAAAAGATGGTGGATGCCGTGATTACAGAGGTATTTAACACCATCATCGAGACCGTTTCTACGGGTGAGAAAGTCACCTTAGTGGGATTTGGTTCCTTTGAAGCCCGCAAACGGCAAGCCCGGGAAGGGCGCAATCCCCGCACGGGTGAACCGATGCAGATTCCGGCAACGCAAGTTCCGGCGTTTTCGGCAGGGAAGCAGTTCAAAGACCGGGTGTCCACCTAGAGGTTGAGGGTTGGGGCAGGGGTGATTTCTCTGTATCCCAACCTACCAATGGGTCAAGCGTAACTGTATGTTTATCCTGGCATTGTTATAGGACACCTCTATTTATTGAAGCCAAGGGGAGATTCTCTTGCCAGAATGCCCGAATTACGGAGAACCAGAGACGGGGGCTGCGCCCTGCGACCGCTCATTGGCAATTTTTAGAGGTACCCTTTATAGATATATCAAATAGGCTCTATAGCGATCCTAAAAGGTTCAAGAACAAAAAAAATTAGGAAGAACCAGAGGCGGGGGCTGCGCCCTGCGACCGCTCATTGGCAATTTTTAGAGGTACCCTTTAGTTAGAATCCAGAAATTACGGAGAACCAGAGGCGGGGGCTGCGCCCCTGCGACCGCTCATTGGCAATTTTTAGAGGTACCCTACAGTTATTGGAGCCGTTTTGTTTGTGTCCCATAATCAACAAAAGGACTGTATCTGTTTTTGAGTATTTCACGATTGTTGCTTAACCGTATGTGTTGGCAAAAGCTGTGATTTATATCACAGCCATAGGAGTGAATAGATCATAGATAGTACATAAAAAATAATATTTTATTATATCTTATTAAAAAAACGCATTTTTACGGATGATTCTGGGTACAATTTTCAGAATTTTTACGGATTATCGGCGGTGTTGGTTTTGCTAAAATCTGATTGTTAAGTAAAGTAAATGTTGGTTTCTTCATCTCTGGAATCCTAGTTTGTCCGGAAGTTAATTCTGGGTTAACTAAATTTTGGTTTTATGTTGTTATTTTCTTGCTAAGAAAAGTCTCTTTTATGCTGACTCAGCCGCCCTCACAAGAAACGTTTTTATTGGTGAATGAAGCGGGGGTAGTCATTGTTGCCCAGGGGATATGGCGACCGCTGGTAGGTCAGGAAGCGATGGAGTTGTTGGGGCAGCAATGGTGGGATTATCTGCACCCGGACGATAAAGGGGCAATGGCAGAAATTTGGGAGCAGGTACTTGAGCACCCGTTGCTTCCTTGGCAGCAGGAGTGTCATCTGTGGGCAGGACAGAGGCAGTGGCGGCGGGTGCGGTTAACGCTGACTAATCATTTGGCTGACCCAGGGGTGCGGGCGGTGGTCATCGAGGTACAACTGCTGGAAGAAGAGGCTCTGCGCTCCGACCCGGAGATCACCCGGGTGCAGGGGCGTCAATACGATTTGACGTTGGCGTTGACTCGTGAGGAATTTGTCCTGCATTATCAGCCGGTGGTGGCGGTGGCGACGGGTCTGCCGGTGGGGTTTGAGGCGTTGGTGCGGTGGCATCATCCCATCTGGGGGCTGTTGAAACCGGGGGAGTTTATTCCGTTGGCGGAGGCGAGTGGGCTGATCGTGCCCTTGGGGCGGTGGGTGTTGACCCAGGCATTACAGCAGTTGGGGCGGTGGCAGGCACAATTTCCCCAGATGCCACCGTTGCGTTTGCACGTGAATGTGGCACCGGTGCAGTTGACCCACCCGCATTTTGTGTCGGATGTAGTTGAGGCGGTGTGGGCGGCGGGGGTACAACCAGAGCAGTTGGTTTTAGAAATTACCGAAGGGTTGCTGGTGGGGGGGGTGGCCGCTGTCCATGATACGCTTTTGCGTTTGGGAGAATTTGGGGTACTGGTGGCGTTGGATGATTTTGGCACCGGGTATTCATCGTTGGGGCGGTTGCACGATTTGCCGATCCAATATCTCAAAATTGACCGCTCGTTTTTGTTAAGCACAGGGTCACGGGCCCAGACGATTGTGGCGGCGATGGTGGATTTAGGGGCGAGTTTGGGCTTGACTGTGGTGGCAGAAGGGGTGGAAACGGAAATGCAACGGCTGTGGTTGGAACGGTTGGGGTGTCCGCTGGCGCAGGGATATTGGTTTGCCCGCCCCTTAACCTCGGAATATGCGCAGCTATTTTTAACCCAGCGTTGCTGATTGCAGGCATGAACCGAATCGTAGGGCGATTTAACAACGCCTTTAACCCGAACCCTGAGAGCGGGAGATGTTATAGCAATCCCTTTCGTATTTGCAATTAAGTGCGCAGGGGCAGTCCACGCCGTACACTATAGCAATCATAAATGAGATCACAACAGAAGGGCACCCCTATTTATTATTCAATCGGGAAAAGAATTTCTCGGTGAGCATGCAGAAATTACGGAGAACCAGAGACGGGGGCTGCGCCCCTGCGACCGCTCAGTGTCAATTTAGGGCACCCCTATTTATTATTCAATCGGGGAAAGAATCGCTCGGTGAGAATGCAGAGATTACGGAGAACCAGAGACGGGGGCTGCGCCCCTGCGACCGCTCAGAGTCAATTTAGGGCACCTCTATTTATTATTCAATCGGGGAAAGAATCGCTCGGTGAGAATGCAGAGATTACGGAGAACCAGAGACGGGGGCTGCGCCCCTGCGACCGCTCAGCGTCAATTTAGGGCACTTCCATTTATTATTCAATCGGGAAAAGAATCTCTCGGTGAGAATGCAGAGATTATCCAGAACCAGAGACGGG
>JAUQVQ010000168.1:0-4396 GCA_039794725.1 Gloeomargarita sp. HHBFW_bins_162 | reverse complement strand
TAATTCCCAACGATACGGAGCGCAAAATTCTGCGGGTACGGCTGATCCAAAAAGAGGGGCGGCCTGGGTTTAGTCCGGCTTATCTATTTGATGAAGGTTCAACGATTTCTTGGATTCCCTGCGGGCGGAAATTGACCTGTTCTTACCCGGGGATTCGCCTGTTTTACGGCCCCGACCAGTACTACGGCCATGAGGTTTCCGTGCTGGAAGTGGATGGGCAATTTGACAAATTAGAAGAACTCATCTACATCGAACAACACCTGAGCAACACGTCCACCCAGTACTACGGGGAGATGACCGAATTGCTCCGCAAACACCCAGAATACCCCGGTTCCAACAACGGTACGGGGTTGTTTCAAGTGCTGGTGGGCTTGAAGATGCGGGCGACCTACCAGTACTTGACCAGCAAGGAAGTGCCAGTCGCCGCCGCCGTCTAGTCATCCAAGCGGGTCAATTCCACCAGGCGGGGGTCAATCATTTTGGGGGTGGGATGGCTCTCAAAACGAATCCCCAAATGTACCCTTGGTTCTTGGCCGAAAATGTGGGTGACCTGTCCCACGCCAAATTTGTGATGGACACAGCGATCCCCCACTTGCCAAGCGCGGCGAGCTGTGGTAGATACAGGGGTTTTGGCGGGGGTACGGCGGGGGTTGATATTCCTTTGGGGCTGAGTAGCGGGCTGAAGCCAACTCTGGCCGCGGTCCTTGTGTAAAACGTGAGCCGGTAATTCTTCTAAAAACATCGAAGCCGTGGCCGGTTCCCGTTGATTGCCGTACAGACGGCGGGCGGTGGCATGGGTGAGGAATAGGCGTTCTTTAGCACGGGTAATGCCCACATAACACAGGCGGCGTTCTTCTTCCAAGGCCATCGGATCATTTAAGGAGCGAAAATTGGGAAACAACCCCTGTTCCAACCCCACCAAAAACACCACCGGAAATTCCAAACCTTTGGAGGCGTGCAGGGTCATCAGGGTGATTTTGTCGGGGCCTTCGTCCAACTGGTCTAAATCGGAAGCAAGAGACGCACTCGAAAGAAAACTGAGCAACGAGGTATCCTCATTTTCTTCCCCAAATTGAATCGCGGCGTTGACTAATTCCTGTAAATTTTGCAACCGTTCCGCGGCTTCATCCGTGCCTTCCAGTTCTAATTCCCGCCGATAGCCGGATTGTATTAAAATTCCCTGGATAATTTCGGCAGCCGTTTTCGTTTCGAGTTGCTGTTGCCACTGTTCAATTAAAGCCACAAATTCCTGAATAGCTTTGGCGGTTTTGCCCTTAAATTCGCTCAGGACATCGGTGCTTGCAATGACCTGCCATAGGGAGCGATTTTGGTCTGCGGCCATCTGCACCATTTGATCCAACGTTGCCTTGCCAATACCCCGTTTAGGTGTGTTAATTACCCGCAGTAAACTGATATTATCCGTCGGGTTAACCAATAGCCGCAGATAGGCCAAAGCATCTTTAATTTCTTTGCGGTCATAGAAACGTAAGCCCCCCACCACATGATAGGGAATGTCCCCCCGCACCAGCACCTCTTCCAGGGCACGAGATTGGGCATTGGTTCGGTACAAAACGGCAAAACTCTGCCAGGAATAATGGGGATTTTTCTGGCGTAAATGGCGGAGTTGCCGGAGAACATAATCGGCTTCATCCCGTTCATCGGTGGCTTCGTAGATGAAAATTTTTTCACCGGCTCCCTGGCTAGGACGCAATACCTTGTCAATCCGTTCTTGGTTGTATTGAATCAGGTGATTGGCCGCCGTTAAAATGTTGGCTACCGAGCGGTAATTTTGTTCCAATTTCACCATCGTGCGGGTGTCATCATCGGGCAAACGGTCACCAAAATCGTTTTGGAAATTCAACAAAATCGTAAAGTCCGCCCCCCGGAACCGATAAATAGATTGATCCGCATCACCCACGACAAAAATGGAACGGTTCTCCCAGGGAATATCCTGCGGGTTGTGCCCATTCGTCGCCAGTAAACGAATTAGCTCATACTGGGTGTGATTGGTGTCTTGATATTCATCCACAGCGATGTGGCGAAACTTGTGATGCCAGTAGGCTAAAATCTGCTCATTCTGCTGAAATAAACGCACCGGCACCAGGAGTAAATCGTCAAAATCTAGGCTATTATTTTTGGCGAGTTCCTGTTGATAGCGATTATAAATTTCGGCAATCACCCGCCCCCGATAATTGGTTTCTTCCCGCTCGTATTGACTGGGGGATTTTCCTTCATTTTTAATGCGGCTAATGGTATAACGCACCTGCCGGGGATCAAAGCGTTTTTCATCCAGGTTCATATCTTTTTGAATAATTTGTTTGAGCAGGGTTTGGGCTTCACTTTCATCTAAAATGGTGAAATTTTTTGTCCATTGGCGACCCTGTTCATCCTGATATTTTTCGATGTCATAGCGCAGTAAACGCCCACATAAACTGTGAAATGTCCCCATCCAAATGTGACGAGTGACATCGCGATACACTTGGGAACGCAGTTGATTTTGTTCTGCCCCGGATAACTGGTGAAATTCGTGACCGGCTTGTTTGGCTAAGCGATGAGCAAGTAAATCTTCAATCCGAGTTTTGATTTCCTTAGCCGCCTTGTTGGTAAACGTCACAGCGAGGAGATGTTCTGGGTCAACCCGATAATGCTCCAACAGATAGGCAATTCGATAAGTTAACGCCCGGGTTTTGCCTGAACCCGCCCCCGCTACCACCAACAGAGGGCCGCAGAAGTGTTGAACTGCTTGGCGTTGGGCTGGATTGAGACTCGATAACAGGAGGGTGTGAGCGTCCATTGTGGCAGTGAGGAAGGGTTGAGTGGTATTGTAACATCGGGGTTGAAATAAACGGTTGTTGGTGGCAACTGATGAACGCTCAATTGCAGATAGAACTGTATGCCAATTATTTCGTGCAAATTAGTTTAGAACGATACAATAATGGGTATTTCTATTTATGCCAGTGAGCAAAGAATTTCTTAGCCAGAATTGAGAGATTTTGGAGAACCAAAGTCCGGGGGGTGCCCCCCTGCGACCGCTAATTACCAATTTTTAGAGGTGCCTATAGCAGTCCTTTTTGCATATGAAACCAGGGTCGCAGGGCGTAGCCCCGTTTGGAATTTTCTCCCCTCTCCCTTGATGGGAGAGGGGTCGGGGGTGAGGGTGAATATAGCAGTTTTTTTTGAATATGAAACCAGGGTCGCAGGGCGTAGCCCCGTTTTGGTTTTCTCCCCTCTCCCTTGATGGGAGAGGGGCAGGGGGTGAGGGTGAGTATGACAACTTAAGAATTATGCAAGAGGTCTAATCTCTCGACTGGAATCCAGAGATTACAGAGAACCAACGGCGGGGGGTGCCCCCCTGCGACCGCTAATTACCAATTTTTAGAGGTGCCCTCATATCTGTGTGGATAAAAATCGTTTTACGATGCGACCGGCAGCGATCGACCCGGCAACCCTCTCGCTCGGTGGAAAAACTGAGGAAATGTTCGGAGAAGAAGATTTTGCTATTGCTCATTTGCCCCTTGACTGAAAGGATTTCTTCGTTACTTGGCAACCGATGTTCCGCATGGATTCACCCGTAACTGTGGGTGGAACTAAAATTACGAGACTAACCCCTGTCCACAGGCAGGACAAAAACGATAATGGGGTTCCACCGGAGCGGCACAGGCAGGGCAGGTGGAGGTAATCGGTGCCACCTCCGGCAAACCCAACATCTGGTCATTACTCCGCCCCGGCTTGATCATGGGGTAGCAATTTTCGTTGGGGTTGACATGAACATCCATCAACACCGGCCCCGGATGCGCCACCAATTCCTCTAGGGCTGAGCGCAACTCCTCCCGTCGTTTGACCAACATTCCCTTTACCCCGTAGGCTTCCGCCAATTTGACAAAATCCGGCATCCCCGAACGCATATCCGAGTGGGCATACCGCTCCTGATAAAACGCCTCCTGCCACTGCCGCACCATTCCCTGCCAGAAGTTGTTGATAATCACGGTCTTAACCGGCAAATTGTACTGCGCCAACGTCCCCAACTCCTGGATATTCATCTGGACGCTGGCATCCCCGGCAATGCAAATCACTTGGGCATCGGGCAGAGCCACCTGTACCCCCATCGCTGCCGGGAGACCAAACCCCATGGTGCCTAACCCGGCACTGGAAATCCACTGCCGCGGACCATTGGGCAAAAACTGCGCCGCCCACATCTGGTGTTGCCCCACATCCGTAGTCGTGTAGGCACCCGGCGCCAATTCCCCCAGCATAAAAATCACTTCCTGCGGCGAGAGCAACTCCCCCTCCCGCGGCACCACTAACGGGTACATCTGCCGCCACGTCTGAATCTGGGCTAACCACGCCTGGGTTTGATTCGGGTCGGGCGGTGCCCCATTCTGCAAATGCTGGAGCC
>JAUQVQ010000167.1:0-4397 GCA_039794725.1 Gloeomargarita sp. HHBFW_bins_162 | reverse complement strand
ACCAGCAAAATCGTTCCCGAAATCAAAAAACTGCCCGTCAATATATGGTAATTCCCTGAGGCTTGCTGGGCACTCAGACGACGCAGTAACCGTTCCGTTTCCAATGAGCGGCTCCGCACCACCAAATCCCCCCGTTCGAGTTTAGTCAGAGTCTCATCCACCCGGCGGGGCAAACTCAGGGCGGAATTGCTCATCTGGGCGGCTTGACGACCCAACTGCCCCAACAAGTCACCGTTATTGCGATTGTCCATCATTTGCAGTGCGTAAGGAGTAGCAACATTAAAAAATTGAAAATTGGCATCCAGACCCCGCCCCAGCCCTTCCAGGGTGGAAAATGCCCGCATTACAAAGGTAAATGTAGCAGGAAACCGAAACGGTTGGTCATACGCTAAGGCATACAAGTCCTCGCTGATCGCCTCGATGGACTGCATCTCAAAGGGCTTGTCCAGCAGGTTATCTAAAATATATTGTAATGACCGGCGCACCGGCCCCATATCCCCCTGCGGTACGAGAGCTTTCAATTCAACCAAGGCATTAATCACCCCGTCAGCATCCCGGTCCACGATGCTCATCAGGGTTTGCACCAATTTTTCCTTGGTTTTCGGCTGAATCCGCCCCATCATACCAAAGTCATAAAAAATCAAACTGCCGTCCGGGTCCACCGCAATGTTGCCCGGGTGGGGGTCGGCGTGGAAAAAGCCGTGATTGAGCACCTGTTCCAAATAGGCACGGGCGTTTAATTCCGCAATCCGCCGCCGGTCTAACCCCGCCGCATCCAAGGCACTGTAATGGCTAATTTTGATCCCCGGTAAATACTCCAACGTCAACACCCGCAGGGAACAGTATCGCCAATACACGCGCGGTACTTTTAACCAATCCACATCCCGAAAATTGCGGCGAAATTCATCGGCATTGCGTCCCTCATTCAGGTAATCAATTTCTTCGTATAAAATGCGATAACATTCCTCATAAATGCCCAACCAATCCCGCCCTGGCCCCCAACGGGGATGGTTCTGAAAATAATGAGCAATATCTTTGACAATCGCCAAATCAATGCTGAACAGTTGCCGTAAACCGGGGCGTTGCACCTTGACTACTACCGTTTCGCCGGTGGCTAATTCTGCCCGATGCACTTGCCCCAAACTCGCCGCCGCTAGGGGGATGGGTTCAAAATTCAGAAATAATTTTTCTAGGGGTTTGCCCAAATCGGTTTGGATAATCTGGGCGACTTGATCGATGCCAAACGCTGGCACTTGGTCTTGCAATTTGGATAATTCTTCCACATATTCGGCGGGGAAAATGTCGGCGCGGGTGGAAAATAATTGCCCTACTTTGATAAAGGTTGGCCCTAATTCTAATAAATTTTCCCGCACCCAAATGGCAATGCGCCGCCGTCGGTGTGCCCGCTTTTCCGGCGTTACCCCACCCCGATAACTCCAGGGTTTTTCGTACCACCACTGGGCGGCCAAAAAGCGCAGAACAAATGTCCAAATATCCAAAGAGCGTCGCCAGCGGGAGTAGCGTTCCCGATTCCAGCGGTACTGCTTGGTGCTGACAAGGACGGCCACCCTAGTTCTGTTGACGATAACGTTTTAATTCGGTACGCAGACGCGCCATTTCTGCCCGTAATTCATCAATGGCGGTTTGTAAATCCACCGGTTTTTGCCCCTTGCCGGTGGGCTTTGCTTGCAGAGCCTGTTGCTCTTCCTGGGCGGCGCGTTCCAAAATCTGCTGAATCTGCTGGCGCAGAGCCTCCCGCCGTTCCGCATCCCACCGACCCAAAGCGGCGAGGGTTTCCCCCACCAGATTGCCCATCTGTTCATACAGGGCTTGTGCCGCCGCCCGTCCTACAAAAAATGCCCGTACCACGACTGGTGCTCCCCAAGATTCCGAGGAAATTATAACGTTTTACCGTCGGGACTGGCGTCAGAACACGCTAGGCTATAAAAAACGTTCTCTAGTTGTCCATGTCTCGCTGGCCTGCTCTGCCTGCCATGTGGCCGGAACTGGCGCAACGGTTCCCCAACGTGGTGGCTCTGGAAGAACCCCACCGCACCCCACCGGTGCGGCTGACCTACCCCGAATTGGCGCATCAGATTCAGGGGTTTGCCCAAGGACTGCAAGCATTAGGGCTACAGCCGGGGGAACGGGTGGCTCTGTTTGCGGACAATAGCTCCCGCTGGATGATTGCCGACCAGGGGATTATGTTGGCGGGGGGGGTGGATGTGGTGCGGGGGGCAACCGCTCCGGTGGATGAGTTGGACTTTATTTACCGCAACAGTGAAAGTAGTTTTTTAGTGGTGGACACCCCCGATTTACTCAAACGGTTGGCTCCCTACGTAGAACAGTGGCAACCCAAGGCGGTGATTATCCTTTGGGGTGAGGGGAATGAGGGGGTTTTCAGTTTTAACCAAGTGATGCGACGGGGTGAACATCAAGAATTTAAGCCCCCCCATTTGGCATCCGAATCCTTGGCAACCTTGCTCTACACCTCCGGCACCACCGGCAAACCCAAGGGGGTGATGCTCAGTCATGGCAATCTGTTGCATCAGATCGAAAATCTTTACGTTGTCTTTACGCCGCAACCGGGGAACATTGCCCTCAGTTTACTTCCTACCTGGCACACCTACGGGCGGTCGGGGGAGTATTTTTTGCTCTCACGGGGGATTCATCAAATTTATAGCACGCTGCGGCATTTCAAACAGGATTTGACCGAGTATAAACCCCATCACATCGTCGGGGTGCCTCGGATGTGGGAGTCCATTTACGAGGGGGTGGAGCGGGAGTTTCGGCGGCAACCACCCGGCAAACAAAAACTGATTTGGACTTTGATTGGCATCAGCAAACGCTACATCTACGGCAAACGGTTGTGGCAGGCATTGACAATAGAACCGGTGGAACCGAGTTTTTTCCAACGGTTAGGGGGTGGGTTGGTTGCTCTGGCGCTGTGGCCGGTGCATCGCTTAGCGGATCAGTTGGTGTATAAAAAGGTGCGGCAGGCGGTGGGGGGACGGCTTAAGGAAGGGGCAAGTGGGGGCGGGGCGTTGGCTCGCTATTTGGATGATTTTTACGAATTGGCGGGCATTACCATTCTGGTTGGCTACGGGTTGACGGAAACGTCGCCGGTGCTCACGGCTCGCTGGGTGACCCACAATGTCCGTTATTCCGCCGGATTGCCCATTCCCGGCACGGAAATCAAAATCGTTGACCCGGAAACCCGCCAACCTCTACCTGCGACCCGCCAAGGGCTGGTACTGGCACGGGGTCCCCAACTGATGAAAGGATATTACCGCAACCCGGAAGCGACGGCTAAGGTGGTGGACGACCAGGGTTGGTTTGATACGGGGGATTTGGGTTGGGTGACGCCGAAGGGGGATTTGGTGCTGACGGGGCGGGCGAAAGATACCATCGTGCTCAGTAGCGGCGAAAACATCGAACCCCAACCGATTGAGGATGCCTGTTTACAAAGTCCATACATTAGCCAGATTATTCTCGTGGGACAGGATGCCCGACAGTTGGGGTGTTTGATTGTCCCGAATGAAACGGCATTGAAGGCGTGGGCACAAGCGCAGGGTCATACTCTAGTCATGCCCCAGGATGATCCTGTACCGGGAGCGTGGACGTTGGCTAGTCCCGAAGTGCTGGAACTCTACCGGCAGGAATTGAAAACCCATTCTCAAAACCGTCCCAGTGTGCGCCCCTTTGAGCAGATTGGCCCGTTTCGGTTGATTGCCGAACCCTTTACGATTGAGAACGGCCTGATGACCCAAACGCTGAAAATTAAACGCAATCAGGTGATGGAACGCTACCAGGATTTGATTCAAGAAATGTTTGCCTAGCCGGGATTGCATGAGAACAAGGGTTGTAGAGCCAAGCCCCGTCTTTGGTTTTCTGTAATTCGGGTGTTGCCATAATAGGGCACTTCTAAAAATTGCCAATTAGCGGTCGTAGGGGGCACCCCCCGCCTCTGGTTCCCCGTAATCTCTGGATGCCAACGGAGAGATGCTTGGCTTGCTTGAATAAATAGAGGTGCCCTGGATTCAATAGACCTCTTGCATGATTCTTAAATGGTTCTATTCACCCTCACCCCCTGCCCCTCTCCCATCAAGGGAGAGGGGAGAAAACCAAAACGGGGCTACGCCCTGCGACCCTTGTTTCACATTAGACCTCTTGCATGTGTCTCGAATGCAGTTTGAATAGAAAATGTCAACCCCCAGTTTTTGTGGAACTTATAGCCATGTGAATATCTAGGCATAAATCACTCCCGCAAGAGGTCTATTCTTAAATGGTTCTATTCACCCTCACCCCCTGCCCCTCTCCCATCAAGGGAGAGGGGAGAAAACCACAACGGGGCTACGCCCTGCGACCCTTGTTTCACATTCAAAAAGAACTGCTAT
>JAUQVQ010000166.1:0-4404 GCA_039794725.1 Gloeomargarita sp. HHBFW_bins_162 | reverse complement strand
CCCCGAAAAGAAATCCGGCGACCGTGCTGTTCGGCAACCCCAGCGGCCACGATATTCGCCGATGCCCCCACCAACGTTCCATTCCCGCCCAAGGTGCCCCCCAACATCATGGCGTAAAACAGGGGTAATACTTCAGCAGGCAAATCCCCCCGAAATCCCGGTTCTAAAATGGCGGCACTGACCCATCCCTCTTGAACCAGATAAGACTTGAGCAAGGCTAACATGGCCACCGCCAGGGGAATATTGGGCACCAAACTGGAAAGAACGCCGGTCATCACCAAAATTAATAGGGAATTTAAGGCCATGTTTTCCCCCAGTAATTGCGCCATCATTTCGGACATCTGTTGAATAATGCCTACTTTTTCTAACCCTCCAATTAACACAAAAAACGACATAAAAAAAATCAACGTGCTCCAATCCACATCCTGAAGAATGTTATGCACCGTATCAATTTTGCTATTGTGGGCTAACAGTAACGCCAACGTCGCCCCCATCAAGGCCACCCCCGCCGGAGTCATCGGGACTGGCAGGTACTCCCCCACCACAAAAAAGATCAACACAAAGGTCACGATAGCACTGCCCGCCGCCAACATTAGGGGATGATTCACCTGCGGATGGGGGAGTTGCTCCAGATTGGTCAATTCCTTGCGCCACGTTTTGGGGAACAACCAGGGCAACATGACCAGAATGGTTCCCATCGCCACCACGCCGCTCAGGGTTAATCGTCCCAAATAATCCATAAAACTCATGCCAATCGCATCCCCGATAATAAATGTCACCGGGTCGCCCACCAGCGTCAACAAACTGCCACTGTTGGCCGTAATGACCATCAAAATCAACAACGGCACAAAATCCACGCCAATTTCCTCGGCGAGTGTCGGCAGTAAAGGAGCTAACAATACTACCGTCGTCGCATTGGGTAAAAATGCCGTAAATATCGTCGTCAAACCGGCCACCCCCCACAGCAACCGCCGCCCTTGCCCCTGGGCAAACAGAACCATTTGCGTTGCCCAGTATTCAAAAATTTTGGTGGGTTCAAACGCCCGCACCAGTACCATGACCCCGAAAAAGAGTGCCAGGGTGCTATAACTGCGGCCAATATAACTGATCGCCTCTCCCAAACTCAGCACATGACAAAATACTAAAATCATGGCTCCCAGCAGAGCGGCCACCGTCAGATGTACCCACTCGGTCATAATTAAGCCCAGCACCGTTAAAAAGGTGATTGCTGTCACTACGGTCTGCCACGTAGCCATAAACCTCCTGGGTCTGCATCGGAATCCCGTTGGCAAATTGTCGTTACGTTAACAACTCCAACTGCTGGCCGTCAACTGGGTCACCTAGACATCGGGGGGGAGCATATCGGGTTCCGCCACCGGTTCGGTCGGGTCTGCAGGCAAGAGCAGGTCCACCTGTTGCCGATAATAATCAATTCCTTTGACCACCACATCAATCTCCATTCCCACCGCAAAGGTGGCGTTGGTTTTCCGTCCCACCAGAGCTTGTTGCTTGGGGCGAAATTCGTACCAATCATTTTTCAACGCCGTGACGTGCACCAACCCTTGCAGGGGCGTTTGCTGAATGGCGACAAAAAAACCGTAGGATTCCACCCCGACAATCAACCCCCGCACCGTCTGCCCTGGGGTTAAATTGCACCGATGCAACCAGAGCAAATGCCGGTAGTCCTCCCGTGCCTGACGATGCGCCCGTTCTTGCTCCTGGAGTTGGGGGAGGATGCGTTGCGCCTGGTTTTGTAATTCTTCCTGGATGGATGTGGGCAATACCGGCCAATCCACTCGCCCATGACATTCACTACTGCGCGGGTCAATGGTTTCCTTGGAACGGGGACTTTTGCGGTCTTTGCCATGCAAAAACAACGCCCACAACACCCGCTGATTAAACAAATCCGCATAGCGATCCCAGGCCGCTACCCCATGCAGATAGGGTTCACATCCCACCCCAAAATGCCTGCCCGGTTGCAGGCTATCCACCGGCGGTTTGAGCATTTCTAAAAACAAATCCGTGAGCAAAGGGGCAAGGGCATGGGTTTGGATCACAGGCAGGAGGGTCGCCAAATCCAGGGTTTCTGGCACAGTTAACCCCAATTCCGTCAACAAAAACCGATACCGTTCCCAGGCTTCCGCATCGGGGGGAGCTTGGACGCGAAATAACCCCGGCAGTTGCAACGCCTGCATGTGCCGTGCCAGCAGATGATTGGCTAAGATTGCTAGACTCTGAGCCACCTGAGCAGGGCCAGTCCGTTCCGCATGGGGTAACCCGGTGGGGTGTTCATCGGGGGTCAAACCAGCATCGGGCAAGCTCAAACCAGGGCGAGTTTGCTGCCGCAATACCCAGTCCGTCAGGGCATTGACCCAATCCGGTGGGTCGCTATTCACCCGCACAATACCCGGTTCGATGTGATAGGTGCCCACGGCTCCCTGGGCATCCAGGTGTACCCACAGGGAAATACTCGGCCACTCCGAGCGAGCTGCAATAGGAGGGGTCATGGGAGTCATGGTATCCCCCAACCCAAAACTAGCTCCCCGTTGGCTGGCGACCCAATCCACCAAGGTTTCCGGGGCAATTATGCCCGTAGCATCGGGAATATGGATTCCCAACACCTGTCCCTCCGGCGCGCCCGATTGCCAGGAGACTGCCAGGTTGCCCAAGCCCCAAGTGGCGATATGGCGGTAGTCCTGGCGGGGAAGTTCATCGGCCGGTGGTTCCAACTGAGCCGGTAAATTCGCCGGGGGGTCAACGAGTAAATTGTGCTTGCAGAGAATCAACAAAGCCGGGTCAGCCGAGCGGGCATCTGCCCCCAATACCCGTTTCACCGCCCCCTGGGCAGGCAGTTGTGCCAAAGGATAGCGTTCAATCGTCACATACACCAACTGTTCCACCCAATCGGCGACCGTATCCGGCAAGGCCACCGTAATGTTGAGCCGCTCATCCATCGGTTTGGCCACGTACCCGGTTTCCCCCGGTTTCACCTGTGCCAAGAGCGCCGTAATCGCTCGTTCCAGCACCACAAACACTTCCCCTTCGGGACTGCGACGGTTGCGGCCTTTACGCATGACCTTAACCAACCCCCGGTCGCCGTGCCACGCCGTGCCCAAATAGCGAGCCGGGATGTAAATGTCCGCCGCCCCCGGTTCGTCTTGAATTGCCCAAAAACTACCCCGCGAAAAGCGTAACCGGGCTTTGACCACATCGGGCAGCGCCACCCGCCGATACTTGCCAAACTCCTCGGTAACTAACTCCAACTTGGTCAGGGCATCGAGGGCAATTTTCAGACGGAGGCGGTCGTTTTCATCCTCACAAAAAAGCTTCTTCGCTAACACCTTGGGAGCGACTAACTTGTCTTCCGATAAATTTCCTAATAACTCAGCAATCGAAAATGGCATAGCGTTCCCCGCAGATTCCTGATTTCACTTTACCATTGCCTTTACGCAATCTTGATCTTGGCAGATGGAGTTCCTCTTGCTAAGATAATGGGAAAAGCCATAGGAATTCCCAAAACCCATCCCATCCCCCTTGAGGAGTGCTTATGACTGACCCATCCAATGGACACCCCACCGGTCAGGCCGTTGACCCAGCGGCGTTTGACTCGGATACCCAGATTGACAGTTTCCCGGTTGAATTGCTCGAAGACCGCTACCAACTCGGCCACAACGCCCTTTACAACCGCTTGAAGGGCCTGGGGATTAGACCCTTCAAGGTCAGCCGCCGTGCTTACATCACCGCCCAAGAATTGGCTCGTTTGGATCAACTGCACGCTCATCTGCAACAGGGGGGTACCATCAGTGACTTTCTCGCCCAGGAACCCCCCGCTCCCGCCGAACTCAGTTTCAATAACCGCACGGAAATTCCGGTCAATCTCACCCATCTGATTGGGACGGTGGCGGATGCGGTAGCGGGAGCAGTCGTGACCAGTATGCGGTCAACGGCGGGGGTAATTGCCGATGCGGTTGCCAGTCGGCTGACCCAACTCCAACCCACCGACCCGCTGGAGTACCTGCGTACCCTGGAAGAAGCCCATCGCAACGGCTGGATTCTCAGCACTTCTGAAGTTGCCCACCTGTTGCGGGTCGCCCCTCGTACCATTACGGAACACGGGGAAATGTTTGATGATTCCGGGTTTGTCTTTGTCCGGGTGGGTCGCAAACGGGGTGAAGTCGCCTGGCAGGTCGCCAAACCGGGGGATTTTCCGCCGCCCGAACCCTACCAACCGATGGACCCCAAAACCGGCTATCCCCAGTGGTAGCGATTGCCAGCCTGATATTGGGTCACGCAGGTGAAGACTTTCAAAATCCAGAGGTTATGGAGAACCGCCCCGCTCCACCGGTTTGTTGGCAATGGGGAGCAATCCCTTGTGAATTGGGAACCAGGGTCGCAGGGGCAGTC
>JAUQVQ010000165.1:0-4405 GCA_039794725.1 Gloeomargarita sp. HHBFW_bins_162 | reverse complement strand
AAATGAGATTGCCGAGATGAATGGGTGGGAGAGTCCTCGCTTGGGGATTAAATTTGAGTTGAATCCTGATGAATTAATCATTTATTACCCGAATGGAGAACGCTTCAAAACGACGGTGGAATTGGCAAATGAATTACAACAAGAACGTCAACGGGCAATCCAAGAAGCCCAACGTGCGGAA
The DNA here is from genome assembly GCA_039794725.1 of Gloeomargarita sp. HHBFW_bins_162. Lineage (GTDB taxonomy): Bacteria > Cyanobacteriota > Cyanobacteriia > Gloeomargaritales > Gloeomargaritaceae > Gloeomargarita. The sequence goes on along the minus strand of JAUQVQ010000165.1, from coordinate 4,224 downwards.
CAGGAACGTCAACGAGCAATCCAAGAAGCCCAACGTGCGGAACAGGAACGGCAACGAGCAATTCAAGAAGCCCAACGCGCGGAACAGGAACGTCAACGAGCAGAACGATTAGCAGAATTTCTCCGCCGACAAGGGATTAACCCGGATGAAATTGGACGTTAAAAAGTACCCATAAAAAAAGAGCGGCCAACTGACCGCCCCACCGACCTATGCTAGAAAAATCAAACTTGAGTGCTTAGGTACCTGTCCGGAAGTTGATGTTGTCACCACAGTCCACCACCGGCGGATCGCCAGTGATTTCGGGAGCGGCAATTGTATCTGTACCAGGAAGTTTCGCTTCGCACAGAGCATCGGGCATATCCACAGACACTTCTGTACCTGTACCCGTGTTAATCTCCTTGGTGAAAATCTGGACACGAGAGGAATAGCTCTTCAAGTCAGCGGCAAGACTAGTGCCAAAGCCATCAACAGAACTTTCACCTGCTCCACCGCCCGTGTTGGTGTATGCGTAATTCCGGCTCTGGGTTTCTAAACCCAAAGACAACTCAGTCCAGTCAGGAGCAAATTGGCTGTGCTCGGTACGGAACGCTTTTTGCGCCTTTGCCCAGGAACCCAGAGTGCTACGAGCTTCGGACTGTTTGGCCTTGGCGGTCTGAGCCAGGAAGGAGGGCAGAGCAATCGCAGCCAGGATACCAATGATCACCACCACCACCAGCAGTTCGATCAGGGTGAACCCTTGATTGGCATTCTTTTTCGCCAAGTGCTGGAGCAGTTTTACTTTCAAGTTAGCAGCCATGAGACGTACTCCTAGAAAAAGAGGTTATCTATGTGTGGGGTTTGTTTTCCCCATTGCTAAGTTACCCAGGCAATTCACAGGATCGATCAGGGGGATTGATTGTTTTTGATTATCAATGTTTAGATAGCGTTTTTATTTATACAGTGTAAAATCCTCTTATCTGCTAAATAAGTATAGCTTATGGGCACCTCTATAATTATTGAAGCCAAGGGAAAATTCTATTGCCAGAACGACCGAATTACGGAGAACCAGAGACGGGGGCTGCGCCCCTGCGACCGCTAATTACCAATTTTTAGAGGTGCCCTTTATTCAATCGGACAAAGAATCCCTTAGTTAGAATCCAGAAATTACGGAGAACCAGAGGCGGGGGGTGCCCCCCTGCGACCGCTCATGCACGATTTTTAGAGGTGCCCTTATGGGAATCTCTACTGGGAACCTCTATTTATTCAATCGGGCAAAGAATCCCTTAGTTAGAATCCAGAAATTACGGAGAACCAGAGACGGGGGCTGCACCCCTGCGACCGCTAATCACCAATTTTTAGAGGTGCCCTATTTCTTTTCGAGTGGGCAGATCATTTCTGAGCCAGAATCCAGAGATTACGGAGAAGGTGGCTCCCTGCGACCATTCCTTGGGAATTTGAGGTGCCTTCGTGGGCTTCGCCGATTCAACGCCCCAATGCCTCGCTCAAAAATCCTGCCGTTGGTGTACTGCGTTCAGCAGGCGTTCTTGCACCTCCTGAACGGATAATGCCCCCAAATCCCCCCCCTGCCGAGTACGAATACTCAGGGTTTGGGTTTCCATCTCCTTTGCCCCCACAATCGCCATCACCGGAATCTTCGCCGTCTCCCCGTTGCGAATCAGTTTACCCAGCCGTTCCCCCGATGTATCCACTTCCACCCGCAGACCCAATTTCTGCCAGTTTTGCGCAATATCCTGAGCATAATTGAGATACTGTTCCCCAACGGGTAAAAAGCGCAGTTGCACCGGAGCCAACCACAGGGGGAAATCGCCCGCATAGTTTTCAATCAAAATGCCAAAAAAGCGTTCTAAAGAACCAAAAATCGCCCGGTGAATCATAATCGGGACTTGCCGGGAACCATCGGCAGCCACGTATTCTAACCCGAACCGCTGGGGCAAATTAAAATCTACCTGAATCGTCGAACATTGCCACAACCGCCCAATTGCATCCCGAATTTTAATATCAATTTTGGGGCCATAAAATGCCCCCCCACCTACATCTTCCTTATAGGCCCAATCTTTAGTTGTCAAAGCATCTTTTAAGGCATTGGTTGCCAATTCCCACACCTCATCACTGCCCACCGATTTGTCCGGGCGGGTGGATAGATTCACTTCATAATCCCGAAAGCCAAAATCGGACAAAATTTGCTCGGTTAAATTCAATACGCCCAAAATCTCATCGGCGACTTGTTCCGGCAGACAAAAGATATGCCCATCATCCTGGGTGAACCCCCGCACCCGCATCAACCCGTGTAGGGTACCCGAACGTTCATACCGATAAACCGTGCCTAATTCTGCATAGCGAATGGGCAATTCTCGATAGGAATGGAGATGATTTTTGTAGGTCAATACATGGAAGGGACAATTCATCGGTTTGAGTTGATATTCTTGGGATTCGACTGCAATCGCCTCGAACATACTCTCCCGGTAAAAATCCAAATGCCCCGACGTTTTCCACAAATCCAAATGTGCTAAATGGGGCGTGTACAACAGTTCATAACCAGAACGCAAATGGGCTTCCCGCCAATAGTTTTCAATCAACAACCGCATCCGGGCACCTTTGGGATGCCAAAACACCAAACCGCCGCCCGCCTGTTCCTGAATGCTGAATAAATCTAACTCCTGCCCTAACCGCCGATGATCCCGCCGCTGGGCTTCCCGTTTTTGATGCAAATAGGCCTGCAACTGTTCGGGGGTTTCCCACGCCGTGCCATAAATCCGCTGTAGCATGGGGTTCCGTTCATCCCCCCGCCAGTAGGCTCCCGCCACACTTTCGAGTTCAATGGCATCTGGATTTAATTCACCCACGTTCTCCAAGTGCGGACCAGCACACAAATCCCACCATTGATCCCCCAGATGATAAATCGTAATGGGTTCTTGAATCCCGGCAAGAATTTCTAATTTGTAGGGTTCGTTCAGAGCTTCAATGCGTTTTTGGGCTTCCTCACGACTGACTTCTTCCCGAATCACCGGCAGTTTTTTCTTGATAATTTTGACCATCTCTTTTTTAATGGCTTTTAAGTCCTGTTCGGTAAAAGGTTCTGGGTGGTCAAAGTCATAATAAAACCCATCTTCAATCCAAGGGCCAAGAGTCACTTTCGCCTTAGGAAATAACTTTTGCACCGCCATCGCCATCACATGAGAAGCGGTGTGCCGGATGCGCTTCAGGGTTTCCGATTCACTGGTGCGGGGCAAAGGCACCGGCGGGGGAGAGCTGGTCGTCATGAGTTTATGATAACGCAGGGGAGGGAGTTACGACCGAGGCCAGGCGTTGTCCGTCTAACAGAAATAAAGTTATGGTGTCATTATGCAACCGGGCAACATGGCTGGCTAGTCCCAGGGTGTCCGCCTGACGATAATTGGGGGGAATCTGCCGTATCTGTTCCGGCGCAAGTTCCACCAAAGCCGGGAGGCCAGCACAGGGAACGCCGTACAATTCCTGACCGTTTTTGACCACAATTAAATGTGTGGGGGGCAACGGGCTAGGGTGACCAAACAAGTACCGGTGTATATCCACCACCACCACTTCTTGATCCTCAAAATGGGCTAATCCCAAAGGTTTTTGACCACTGCTGAAAATACTGGGGTAGGGCATCACCTTTTGCACTTGGCTGAGGGGCAACCCCAAATTCAATGAGCCGACTGGAAAATGGAGAACTTTCATCGGACTGCATTTTGTCTGCCTTCTCTATTTTAATTTTTTTATGGGTATCTTTAATCCATTGCTAATGAGTGGTCACAGGGGAGTATGTGCCGCTTAGCGGTCGCCGGGGGGGCACTTTCTCCGTAATCTCTGGATTCCAGTTGAAAGATTGTTCACTCGCTCAAAAAAATGAAAACTATCCTAACTTTTCGCCTGTTTTCCCGATAGCAGTCCTTTTTGAATGTGAAACAAGGGTCGCAGGGCGTAGCCCCGTTTTGGTTTTCTCCCCTGGCCCGTTCTGGGAGAGGGGCAGACCTGAACGAAGCATCACTTCTGTTGTGATCCCATTTATGATTGCTATATCCTAACTTTTCGCCTGTTTTCCCGATAGCAGTCCTTTTTGAATGTGAAACAAGGGCCGCAGGGCGTAGCCCCGTTTTGGTTTTCTCCCCTGGCCCGTTCTGGGAGAGGGGCAGACCTGAACGAAGCATCACTTCTGTTGTGATCCCATTTATGATTGCTATATCCTAACTTTTCGCCTGTTTT
>JAUQVQ010000164.1:0-4462 GCA_039794725.1 Gloeomargarita sp. HHBFW_bins_162 | reverse complement strand
GGGGGAGTTCTGCACCATGCCCCGGCTCTGTGCGCCTTTACCAACCCCACCGTCAATTCCTACAAACGCCTCAATGCCCCGGTGACCCGCTCCGGTGCCACTTGGTCTCCCAGTACGATTAGCTACACCGGCAACAACCGGACGCACATGATTCGCATCCCTGACCCCGGTCGGTTTGAACTGCGTCTTGCCGATGGGGCGGCCAATCCCTACTTACTAGCGGCGGCCTTGATTGCGGCGGGGTTAGATGGCATTAAGGAACGGCGTGACCCCGGCGCTCGTTGTGATAACAATAACTATACCGACCCCCTGCCCCCCGGCAGTCGCCCACCCCTGCCCGGCAATTTACTCGACGCCCTGCGCCACCTGGAAACCAACACCATGTTTGCCGCTACCCTGGGCACGGAGCTTGTCCAGGCCTACCTCAAACTCAAGTATCGGGAATGGCAGGAGTTTTGCGCCCAAATTACCCCCTGGGAACGGGAAACCACCTTGGATTGTTAGGCCGTTACAACCGCCCCCGCGCCTTGAGCCGCAGATAGGCTTCCACCAACGGCGTACTCACCTGATGTGCCGGAGCATCCACCACCAGTACCCCCTGCCGTTGCATCTGCGTCAGCACCACTTGGCGCTGATGGAGCAAATCCAGTGCCACCGCCCGCCGGTAAGCCAGCGCCGGATCAGTCGTAAATGTATGCGCCTGTTGCGCCACCGAGGGGTCGTTTAACGTCACACACAAGGGCAAATGCCGAGGGGGTAGGCGACCCATTGCCCCCATCAATTCACTCGATGCCGTCGTATCAAGGACTTCGGTTAACATGACAACCAGAGTACGGCGGGTGGCTTGACCCATCACCGTTTGCATCACGCCCAAATAATCTGGCTCTTGCAGTACAGGTTGCAGACGTGCCGAACGTTCCACCAAATGATTCAGATAGTTGGTGCCCCGTTGCGCCGGGAGCCAGAGGGACACCTGCCGGTCAAAAACCACCAAGCCCACCCGGTCGCCCCGGTGCAGTACCGCCAAGGCCAACGCCAACGCCGCATTCAACCCCCAATCAAAGCGAGCCACCCCCTGAATCCGCCCCGTCATCAACCGCCCCCGGTCGAGCAGAATGAGCACGGTTTGTTCCTGTTCCGGTTCCAACACCCGCACCAAAGGCCGTCCCCGCCGAGCCGTCGCCTTCCAATCCACCAACCGGGGGTCATCCCCCGTGCGATACTCCCGCAACTCGGTAAATTCCGTCCCCCCCGCCAACTGCCGTTGCCGCCGCAACGTGCCACTGCCTTCCAAGGTCAACCGAATAGACAACTCCCGCAGGGTCAACAGGTCAGGATAAACCGCCACCTTGCGAGCCGCCCCCACCCGCCAAGCATCCCACGCCAGCCCCCAAGGGGTTAACTGCCACACCGCCAGCCTTTGCCAGGGAAATTCCCCCCGTTTTGCCGGTCGTACCGCGTAGGTCAAATCCTGGGTCGTTTGCGGCGGCATGTATGTTGTAATCACCTCAGGGGTCACCGTCCACCCCACCGGATAGCCATCCCGCAGGCGAATAGAAGCCGGATAATGGCTCGTTTGCGCCGTGATGGTAATCGTATTTGACCGCCCAACCGATAATTTGCCGGGGTCAAGGGGGGTTAACGCCACGCGCCGCCGCCGGTTCCGGGAATAGTCCCAGAACATCAAAAGCAGGATCAACGCATCATAAATGCTGGTTATTGTCATGCTAATTTCCCAGCCCAAGGGTACACCCAGCCCCCCGGCCAAAGGCAATCCCAACAGCAACAGCACATAGGTTAACCGGGCAGGGATCGGCATCGTTATCGCTAAGACTCTGCCATCATGATAATTCCTGAGCGGTCAACGGTTTGAACCAGTTCCGCTACCGTTACCCCCGTACGGGGGTCAGGCCACTGCGGGGCAATTTCCGCTAACGGCACCAAAACAAATGCCCGCCGGTGATACTCCGGATGGGGAACCGTTAACTGCGGGGTCGCAATGATCTGATCGCCGTAGAAAACTATATCTAAATCCAGAGTGCGAGGGTGCCATTTCCCCGTGCGGATGCGACCAAAATGCTGTTCGGTTTTTAATAAAATTTCTAATAAATCGGTGGGAGAATAGATGGTCTGAAAGACCGCACACCCGTTGATAAAATCCGGTTGCGGGGGACCCAACGGTGGTGTGCGATACCAATGGGAATGGGTGACCAGAGGTAAATTGTAATTGTGCGTTAAATGATGCAACGCTTGGCGCACAATCTCTAGGGAATTGCCCAGATTACTTCCTAAGCCAATTGCTACGTGGTTGCGGTGAAGAATGGGTGTCAATGAATGCACTCCCCGCTGTTGAATCTCCTGTTGCACCCGTCCTAACACCGCCTAATCTACCAAACAAATTGTAACATTTTCTCTCATGGGCACCTCTATAATTAGGGCACCTCTATTTATTCAAGCGAGCCAAAAATCTCTTAGTTGGAATCCAGAGATTACGGAGAACCAGAGGCGGGGGGTGCCCCCCTGCGACCGCTAATCACCAATTTTTAGAGGTGCCCATTATTCAATCGGACAAAGAATCCTTTAGTTAGAATCCAGGAATTACGGAGAACCAAGGACGGGGGGTGCCCCCCTGCGACCGCTAATTGATAATTTTTAGAAGTGCCCTCATTTTACTGCCCCTAAAACTCTATGACAATTTGTAAAAATCTGTCTTTTTTCTAAAGAGTTCTCCGTACTTTCAAAAAGCAAAACTACCATAGAAATAAGAGATGTTCGACTCGAAGGAGTCAGGGACAATGGATAGAGAAGTATTTGAGACCGAATCCGGTGCCGATGAGCCGGTTTATGATAGGGCCGATGAACGGGTTTATCTAAGAGCAGAATGGCAGGGATTTAAGCCGCATTTGTGGCACAAAACGATTGATGTGCGGGATTTTATTCAAGCCAATTACACTCCCTACACCGGCGATGGTGCCTTCTTAACGGGAGCGACCGCTCGCACACTCAACCTCTGGGAGCAGGTGAAAACCCTCATGCACCAGGAAAAAGAGCGGGGAGTTCTGGATGTGGATACGGCTCTGCCGTCGAGCATTACGGCGCATCCACCGGGGTATATTGACCCGGAATTAGAGCAAATTGTGGGACTGCAAACCGACAAGCCCCTCAAGCGTGCCATCATGCCGTTTGGGGGGATTCGCACGGTGAAAAACGCCCTGGAAGCCTACGGTTATCACCTCGACCCGCAGACGGAAACGATTTTTACTAAGTACCGCAAAACCCACAACGACGGGGTGTTTGATGCCTATACGACGGAAATGCGGCAGTGTCGCCGTTCCGGGATTATTACGGGGTTGCCGGATGCCTACGGGCGGGGACGGATTATTGGGGATTATCGCCGGGTAGCCTTGTACGGGACGGAATTACTCATTGCCGACAAAAAAGAGCAGTTGCGTTCCCTGGAAGTGCCGGTGATGGACGAGCCAACCATCCGCCTGCGGGAGGAAATCTCCGAGCAAATCAAAGCCCTACAGGAATTGCAAATCATGGCGCAATCCTACGGGTTTGATATTAGTAAACCGGCGGCCAATGTGCGGGAAGCCTGCCAATGGTTGTACTTTGGTTATTTAGCCGCCGTCAAGGAACAAAACGGGGCGGCCATGTCCCTGGGACGGGTTTCCACCTTCCTGGATATTTACTGCGAACGGGATTTGCGCCAGGGCAAAATCACCGAAGCCGAAGTGCAGGAATTGGTGGATCACTTTGTGATGAAATTACGCATGGTGCGGTTCCTGCGGACGCCCGATTACAACGAGCTATTTTCCGGTGACCCCACCTGGGTGACCGAATCCATCGCCGGAATGGGTGAAGATGGCCGTCCGTTAGTCACCAAAAACAGTTTTCGCTTCCTGCAAACCCTCTACAATTTAGGGCCTGCCCCGGAACCGAATTTAACCGTTCTCTGGTCGGAACAATTGCCGGAAAACTTCAAACGGTTCTGCGCCCAAGTCTCGGTGGATACCAGTTCCATCCAGTACGAAAACGATGACCTGATGCGTCCCTACTATGGGGATGACTACGGCATTGCCTGCTGTGTGTCGGCAATGCGGATTGGCAAACAAATGCAGTTTTTCGGGGCGCGGGTGAATCTGGCTAAAGCCCTGCTCTACGCCATCAACGGCGGGCGGGATGAAAAATCCGGGGAGCAGGTGGCTCCGGCCATGCCCCCGTTAACCCGTGAAATTCTAAATTTCACGGAGGTAAAAGAGCGGTATGAACAGGTGTTGGCCTGGTTGGCACGCACCTATATCAATACCCTGAATGTCATTCATTACATGCACGACAAATACTGCTACGAACGGTTGGAAATGGCTCTGCACGACCGGGATGTGTACCGCACAATGGCCTGTGGGATTGCCGGGTTATCCGTCGTTGCCGATTCCCTGGCGGCGATCAAATACGCACA
>JAUQVQ010000163.1:0-4467 GCA_039794725.1 Gloeomargarita sp. HHBFW_bins_162 | reverse complement strand
GAGGTGCCCTTAATTCATTCATGATTAGCGGTTGCAGGGGCGTAGCCCCCGTCTCTGGTTCTCCGTAATTCGGGCGTTCTGGCAATGGAACTTCTCTTTCGCTTCAGGGAACCTCTATTAATTCATTCATGATTAGCGGTTGCAGGGGCGTAGCCCCCGTCTCTGGTTCTCGGTAATTCGGGTGTTCTGCTAATAGAACTTCTCTTTCGCGTCAGGGAACTTCTATTAATTCATTCATGATTAGCGGTTGCAGGGGCGTAGCCCCCGTCTCTGGTTCTCCGTAATTTCTGGATGCTAACTATAAGGATTCTTTGTCCGATTGAATAAAGGGTACCTCTAAAAATTGCCAATGAGCGGTCGCAGGGGGGCACCCCCCGTCTCTGGTTCTCGGTAATTCGGGTGTTCTGGCAATGGAACTTCTCTTTCGCTTCAGGGAACTTCTATTAATTCATTCATGATTAGCGGTCGCAGGGGCGCAGCCCCCGTCTCTGGTTCTCCGTAATTCGGGTGTTCTGGTAATAGACTTTTCCCTTGGCTTCAATAAATAAAGGTGCCCTTAATCTGTTAATATGTCGCCACTGAACGATACGGCGAACTATGGTAGGGTTAATGTCTAATTGGCGATCCCTGTTTTGAGAGTACCCCATGACGACCGCCCTTACCCCCAGTCCTAGTTTTAGCTTGACAGTGCGTTTAGAAATCCCTAACCGAGCCGGCCAGTTAGCCAGCATCCTCCAGGCGATTGGGGACGTGGGGGGCAATTTGGGGCCGATTAACCTCATTGACCAGACCCGGCAGACAGCGGTGCGGGAAATCACGATTGATGCGAGTGACCCCGCACACGCCGAGCGGATTATCGAAACCATCAAAGCCATGCCCCAGGTGCGCCTGCTGAGTGTGGATGACCGGACATTCAAACTGCACCAAGGGGGAAAAATTCACATCCAAAGCAAAATTCCGCTGAAAAATCGCGCCGATTTAGCTATGGCCTACACGCCGGGGGTGGGACGAGTGTGTACCGAAATTGCCCAACATCCAGAGCAGGTCTATCGCTTAACCATCAAGCAAAACTGCGTGGCAATTGTCACCGATGGCAGTGCGGTTTTGGGGCTGGGTAATCTGGGGCCGCAGGCCGCTCTGCCGGTGATGGAAGGAAAAGCCATGTTATTCAAAGAATTTGCGGGCATTGATGCGTTTCCTATTTGTTTGAATACCCAGGATACCGATGCGATTGTGAATACTGTTAAATATCTTGCGCCTGTATTTGGGGGGGTAAATTTAGAAGATATTAGTGCGCCTCGTTGTTTTGAAATCGAGCAACGGTTGCAACAAGAATTGGATATTCCGGTTTTTCACGATGACCAACACGGGACGGCGGTGGTGACTTTGGCCGCTCTCCTCAATGCCCTGCGCTGGGTCGGCAAATCCCTCGAACGGGTGCGGGTGGTGATCAACGGAGCGGGAGCCGCTGGGTTGGCGGTTGCCAGTCTTTTGCAACGAGCGGGGGCGCAAGGGGTGATTCTGTGCGACTCCCAGGGGATTGTCAGTACCCGTCGCTCTGGGTTGCATCCCACCAAAGCGGCCTTTGCGGTGGCACAGACGGGAACCTTGGCCGATGCGCTGGTGGATGCCGATGTGTTTTTGGGGTTGAGTGTGCCGGGGGCGGTTACGCCGGAAATGGTGATGACGATGGCTCCGGACCCGGTGGTGTTTGCGATGGCAAATCCAGTGCCGGAGATTCAACCGGAGTTGGTCGAAGATAAGGTGGCGGTGATGGCAACCGGGCGGAGTGATTACCCCAACCAGATCAACAATGTCCTAGCATTTCCCGGCATTTTTCGGGGAGCATTAGATAGTCGGGTGCGCCATCTTACCCCGGATTTATATCTGGCCGCCGCCCGTACCATTGCCAGTTTGGTTGCTCCGCAAGAATTACAAAAAGAGTACATCATCCCATCGGTGTTTGACTCCCGGGTCGTGCAGGCGGTCGCTCAAGCCGTTGCCCAAGCGGCCAGAGAATGTGGGTTGACCCAGTGCTAGGGACTTGTCATGTTTTGCGAAGGGGGCGTATAATAAACGATTGTGACTTTAGTGACAACTATGGGCAAACCTAAGCTCAAAACTCGCAAAGCGGCGGTCAAACGGTTTCAGGTAACTGGGAGCGGCAAGATTTTGCGGCGGAAAGCGATGCGGAATCACCTCTTACAAAAAAAATCCAGCATTCGCAAACAACGGCTGGCTCACAAGGTTGAGGTGGACAAACGGGATGTGGAAAATGTGCGTTCAATGTTGGTGATTTAGCGTGCTTTTGATGTTTATTTGAGGGGTTACCATGCGAGTCAAACGGGGGAATGTTGCCCGCCAACGGCGTAAAAAAATTCTCAAACTAGCCAAGGGGTTTCGGGGAGCGGCTTCGGTATTATTCCGTACCGCCAACCAACGGGTGATGAAAGCCCTGCGGAATGCGTACCGGCACCGGCGGGAAAAGAAACGAGATTTTCGGCAGTTGTGGATTGCCCGGATCAATGCCGCCGCTCGGATGCAAGGGTTGTCCTATAGTCAACTTGTCGGTCAACTGGCCAAAGCTAACATTACCTTGAACCGGAAAATGCTGGCGCAGATGAGCATTTTTGACCCGGACACCTTTGCCCAAGTTGCCCAAGCGGCCAAGACCAACGCCAGTTAAATTCGCCGATTTGGGGCTGACGCAAAAAGAATATAGCAATCCTAACTAAAAATGGAACAACATTCCGAAGTAGGGGTCGCAGGGGGTTCCCCCTAATCTCAAGATGCTCATCAGGTGCTTCTCTGGCAGAAACTACCGTTTCCAAATCAAATCGGATTGCTATAGTTGCAGTTTTGTCGGTGTATTCGGGGAACTCTTCTAACATTAGGGCACCTCTAAAAATTGGTGATTAGCAGTCGCAGGGGCGCAGCCCCCGTCTTTGGTTCATGGCTACGCCACGCAAGCTATCGGTAATCTCTGCATTTTCACCGAGAGATTCTTTCCCCGATTGGATAATAAATAGAGGTGCCCTAAATTGACACTGAGCGGTCGCAGGGGCGCAGCCCCCGTCTTTGGTTCTCTTAAATTTATTGGCTCTCAAATAAGGGCACCTCTAAAAATTGGTGATTAGCAGTCGCAGGGGGGCAGCCCCCGTCTTTGGTTCTCTTAAATAAATTTATTGGCTCTCAAATAAGGGCACCTCTAAAAATTGGTGATTAGCAGTCGCAGGGGGGCAGCCCCCTCCTCTGGTTCATGGCTACGCCACGCAAGCTATCGGTAATCTCTGGATTCTAACTAAGGGATTCTTTGTCTGATTGAATAAAGGGCACCTCTAAAAATTGGTGATTAGCGGTCGCAGGGGCGCAGCCCCCGTCTCTCTGGTTCTCCGTAATTTCTGGATTCTAACTAAGGGATTTTTTGTTCGATTGAATAAATAGAGGTTCCCTAGAGGTCCTCTATAGGGTGCCTTTTTTTAGAATCGTTATAGAAGTACCCTGGGATTAAAAAGATTAAAATCTAAAGGTGATAGACATGGGGACATAAAATGGTGCACGTAAAAATCGGGAACCCCCTGTGGGCATGGCTTCTGGGGTTCGCAGTTCTGCTGGGGTCACAGCCAGGGCAAGCTATGGTGCCTTACGTATTGGAGTTGCGCCCGGAGCAGTTGGAATCCCAGGGAGTGGACTTGGCACGGGAAGTGAGTGTGTTGAGTGAAGTCCAGGTGCTGGATGGCAAACGGGCAATTGCCAATGCTCGGCTGGCGACCCAGTTGGCTCCCAATCGCTTTGAACCCTGGGTGATTTTGGCGCAATTGTACTTACGTCAGGATGACTTAAAACAGGCAACCACAGCGCTACAGGAAGCCCAAAGACTGGCTCCCGACAATCCGGGCATCCTGTTTACCCTGGGGTCGCTGGCCTTGCGGCAGGAGAATTATCCGCAGGCGTTGCGTTATTTGCAGGCGGGGTTAGCCATCAAACCGGACAATGTTGAGGGGTTATTTAACTTGGGGAATACTTATCTAAAATTAAATCAATATCCCCAGGCGATTGCGCAATATCAAAAAGCCATTGCCCAAGATAAAAAGTTCTGGCCGGCGATTAATAATATCGGTTTAGTGAATTTTGAAATGGGGGATCGGGAATCCGCCCGGCGCAATTGGCAGGCTTCGGTAGCGATTGACCCCAAGGCCGCTGAACCCCTGTTAGCGATTGCTGTTTTGTACTATTCCCAGGGGCAAAAACAAAAGGGCATTCAGATGGCGGAAGATGCTCTCAAAATTGACCGTCGTTATGCCAAAATCCCGTTTTTGATTGAAAATCTCTGGGGGCCTAAATTGATTGCCGCCACCAAACCGTTACTCGCTGAACCTCGCTTGAAGCGATTTATGACGGATTAACCGGCACCTTCCCCAACATCGGTGCTCCTTGCGATGACCCTGATGCGCTTTTGGCAGGGTA
>JAUQVQ010000162.1:0-4489 GCA_039794725.1 Gloeomargarita sp. HHBFW_bins_162 | reverse complement strand
GCCCCGCTCGTTTCTCCCCGCGAAACCCAGGATTTGGTGCGGCTTTATCTGCAAGAAATTGGGCGGGTCGAACTGCTCAGCCGGGACGAAGAAATCGCCGAGGCGCAACGGGTGCGCCGCTATGTCCACCTGCTCGAATTTGCCCGCCGGGTTGCCCAGGGCGAGGAAGCCGTATCCCCCGACCAACAGGCACTGTTGCACCAGTATTTGGCACTCATCCAACTGCGGGATCAATGCACGGCTCAGTACGGCCATCGTCCCACCCCCCACCAATGGGCGCACGCCGCCGGGATTTCCGCCACCACCCTCAAGCAAACCCTCACCCAGGCTCGGACGGTTTGGGCGGAATTGGCAGGCTTGACCCCGGAGCAGTTGGCGCAAATTGAGCAGGACGGCTTGCGTGCCAAAACCCACATGATCGAAGCGAATCTGCGGCTGGTGGTTTCGGTGGCGAAAAAGTACCAAAACCGGGGCTTAGAACTCCTCGATTTGGTTCAAGAGGGCACGCTGGGGCTGGAGCGGGCGGTGGAGAAATTTGACCCCGCCAAAGGCTACCGCTTTAGTACCTACGCCTACTGGTGGATTCGCCAGGGGATTACCCGTGCCATTGCCACCCAGTCCCGCACGATTCGGTTGCCCGTCCACGTGATTGAAAAGTTAAATAAGTTAAAAAAAGCCCAGCGGCAGGCCGCCCAAAGCCAGGGGCATACCCCCAGCCTCCGGGAAGTTGCTCGAGAAATGGACATGACCCCCGAACAGGTACAGGAGTTGTTGGCCTGCATTCCCCGGGCGGTGTCTTTGGAAACCCGGGTGGGGCGGGAACGGGATACGGAATTGGGAGAACTCTTGGAAGCCGTTGAAGTTTCCCCGGAAGAACACTTGATTAGTGAATCCTTGCATCACGATTTGCAGGAATTGATGAATGAGTTAACCCTCCGGGAACGGGATGTGATCACCATGCGCTACGGGTTGCAGGATGGGCACGTTTATTCGTTGGCGGAAATTGGCCGGGCGTTGAATTTATCCCGGGAGCGGGTGCGGCAAATTGAATCCAAAGCCATGCAAAAACTCCGCCAACCGAAGCGGCGCAATCGGATGCGGGGCTATCTGGATTCGCTTAACTAACCCCCGGCTCCCGCACCGAGGAGCATCGCCGGAGAATGGTTGCGGCCTGTTGAGCCAAATCCGCCAGAGAACGGGACTCCACCGTTAACTGGGGCGTGAGGCGAGCCGTCACCAAAGGATTCACCAACAGCAATTCCTGGCGCAGTTCCGTCCCCTCAATCTCCACCACCGCCACTAACACCCGCTGGTACAAATACTGCGGAATCGCCAGATCACAACAAAACGGCACCGGCGCCGACCCCGCTCTCGGTAAGGGTTGCTGAAGATGAAGCACCACCGCCGATTGCAACGGGTCATGGATGTGCACAACCAACGCCTGACCCCTTGTGACCCACCCCTTCACCCGCAGACTTTGATGCCAGGGAAACCGACAGTGATACTGCCAACGGAGAGCCAAAATCTGCGGCGAGGTCGCCGTATCACTGATTTCTAACGTCAAGCCATCACTCCAGGATTCCCAAATCGGATGCGGCTGTTCCCCCCGACACCGCACTTCCCACAGACCCGCTTCCCAGCCCATCCAGGGCAACAGCAAGGCCAACCCCTCCCGATTGATGGCCACCTCCTGTTGCCGATACCCCTGTCGCCCTGCCCCCTTGGGAGAGCGCCATTCCACCGTGACCGTCGGCTGCTCGGTCGGAGGCGTGCGTCCCCACAACCGATAGGTTCCCGTCCGCAGGGGCTGTCCCCCTTGGAGCCAACAATAACTCCGGGGAGCATCCTGCCGTTGGAGCAAAAATTGCCACAGCATCAGGTGACCTGAACTTGTTTTTCCGGGCTGATCAGGCGCAGGAGCTTTTGTTTAATCTGGGTGTCGTACACTTCCCATTTCAAATTGGCGTAGTTGGGGTTGTCGTTTAACCCCGCCAAAAACCCCATCGGAATCTCAAACCCCCCCGCTTGCGACCGTCCCCCCCCAAAAAACCGCCCCTGCGGGTCATGCCCAAACGCCTCTTTGAGAAATTCATCCGGGTCAAGAGTAAGTTTCGTCGTCCGCAACGAGCCAATCACCAATTCCCGCTCCCGGTCTTTGTCATAGACAATCCCATAGACCACCGCTGTATGCACATTGTCTTCAGTGACCAAAAAATCCGCCGCTTGGGGAATCGCATCCCGAGCGTCGTAGCGCAAATAGCCCACCCCGGAGAGGGAAAAATTATTTTGGATCATGCGGTTTTTCAACGCCCGCTCGATCACATCCATCACCTGCTTACTCCGGTTCACCTGCAAAATCGAGCGCAACAGTTGCGGGTCGTAATACCGACTCAAATAGGCCACCGCCAGCAGGTCCTCTTCCTGGGCTTGCAATAACCCATTGGTATCCGCACGAATCCCATGCACCAATGCCGTCGCACATTTGATGTGGTCGCTGACATTGCGATCCAACACCAACAATTCCCCCTGGAGATACTGGGTCAAAATCGTGGCCGTCGCTTTGACGTTGGGGCGAATATCCACATACTCGGCGTTAATATCGCCCCCAGTATGATGGTCAATCACCGCCACCATCGGCAACTCCATCTGATACACCCACTGGGTGAGTTGGCTGGTGGCTCCCTGGTTGTCCACAAACACACACCCCTGGTAGCTGTGCCAGTCCCGGTCTTTGAGGGTGGACGCCGACCAATTCTGCACCGGCATCCCCGTCAACTTCACCAGGGCAATATTCTCCTGATGGCTAATCGTCCCGGCGTACACCAAATCACAGCGAATATCGTACTGTTGGGCAATCAACAAATACGCCCACCCACAAGCCAAGGCATCCGGGTCGGGAAAATCCTGCAACACGACCAAATGCCGTTCGCCCGTATGGCGGGTCAAGACACGATGCAGTTCATCCAACCGATGGTCACTAAACCGGCGCACCCGCTCCCCCGGCGGTGCCACCAGTGCCACACTGCCATTGCTCCCCCCATTCAAATTCGGGCTGGGAGTGATCGCCAAAGAGCCGGCCGGAGTAGAAGATTCAACCGCTAATTCAGACGGAGACTCGGCTTCTGCGTCGGGTTCTGCAAGGGATGGAGAATGGAGTTCGGTCGGCTCGTTGCTCATACTAGACCCAGAATGACAGGGTAGTCGGACATAGCGTACAGAAATAAATGCCCTTTCACTATCACGAACCTCTCTCCCTAGTCTAGTGCATCTTCAGGGGAAATGGAGGTGATGTCGCTACAGCAATTATACGCCTATTCCTGGCGAGCCGAACGGACAGCGGCCAGAAAGCACCCGACCCCTGCCGGTGTACTCAAAGCCAAAATACCCCAAGTCACCGGTGCGCCCAGTTGGGGATGACCATAACTGAGTTCAAACACACAGCCCACTGCGGCAATGGCACACACACAGGCTCCCAGCAAAAACAGCCCACTCACGGGGGTAAGAGGACTCATCACGACCGCACTCGCCGCACATCAGCTAAGGAAAATTTATGCTTGCTCAATTCCTGCGCCAGTGCCAGAGGGTTTTCCACCCGGTCCACAAACATAACCCCGTGCAGGTGGTCAATTTCGTGCAAAATTACCCGTGCCGGTAAGTCGGTAAATTCGTGGCGGTGCAATTTGCCCCACTCATCTTTGTAACTCACCGTCACCTGGGCAGGCCGTTTCACCGGCAAAAACACCCCCGGAATACTCAAACAGCCCTCATCACCCACCGCCAGCGTATCGCTCTGGGCTTCCACCACCGGGTTAATCAACACCAAAGGCGGCGTTGCAGCATTTTCCGGGTCGGTATCCACAACGATGATTTGCTTCAAAATACCCACTTGCGGAGCCGCCAACCCAATGCCGTCCTTGGTATACATAGTTTTGAGCATTTGCGCAACCAATTCCCGCAAGGACTGATTAATCTGAGTCACCCGCTTGGCCGCCTGCCGCAGAACTTTACTGCCCAAAACTTCAACCGAGAGGGGCGGCGTTTTCAATTTGGCTTTACTTACCGACAACGTGGAACTGGTCATGGCTACCTTTGGCAAATCCCGTATCCTCACTGTAGCATGGGGTTATTCCCAATGGGGGTACAGGTATGGCGGAACCCAAACGCACGATTCGGTTTCAATTTCCCGTTAGCCCGGAGCGAGTGCCTCAGTACGTCAACATCACGCTGGCTAATCATATTAATGATGATGTCGTGCTTGATTTTGGTTTTCTTGACCCCTTCTGTCTGCCAACATCCGTATCCCCCAACGGTTCCGACAGTGGGGTGTTGGTGCAACCGGTGGTGCGGGTGGCGATGAATGTCCGGGTCGCCGAACAGCTATACCACCAACTGCATCAAGTCTTGGGGGAACGTCGCCGTCAACGTCTGCCCGGAGTCAAACATTACCCCAATCAACCTCCAACTAACCCCCCGGCTCCAGCGGATTAAG
>JAUQVQ010000161.1:0-4512 GCA_039794725.1 Gloeomargarita sp. HHBFW_bins_162 | reverse complement strand
AATTTGCGTTTTAATCTCATCGAAATTTAACGGTGGTAAATCCTCATCAAAATCAATCCGAGCTTCCAATTCAGCCAGTAAATCTAAGCATTGACTGCGGAGTTGTTTAATCTGTTGTCCTAATTTTCCTTGTAAGCCTGCGAGTGCCATTTCTGCGGACATAGATGATTTCGCCGCTACCAAATCAGCGATGGCTTCCGCTTGAGTTAAATCCAATCGGCCATTCAACACAGCCCGCAATGTAAATTCTCCGGGACGAGCTAACCGTGCCCCGTTTTGAATACACAAATCCAACACTTTTTGCACGGTGATCATCCCCCCGTGACAGTGAAATTCCACCACATCTTCACGGGTGTAGGAGCGGGGAGCCAGCATGAGTAAGAGTAAGGCTTCATCAATGATTTGACCGGTGGATGTTTGAATATACCCGTATAAAATTCGATGAGTTTCCCAAATCTGCTTACCCGGTGCCCGGAACATTTTACGGGCAATATCCAGACTTTGTGAACCGGATAAACGCACAATGGCAATGCTTCCCTGTTCGGGAGCAACTGCTGTAGCAATCGCCGCAATCGTATCACCGAAATCAAACATTAGGGAACCTCTATTAATTCATAATTAGTAATTCATAATTAGGGGTCGCAGGGGGCACCTCCCGCCTCTGGTTCTCCGTAATCTCTGCATTCTCACTCAGAAATTCTCTGCCCGTTTGAATAAATATAGCAATCATAAATGAGATCACAACAGAAGTGATGCCTCGTTCTCGTCTGCCCTCACCCCCTGCCCCTCTCCCAGAACGGGAGAGAGGAGAAAACCAAAACGGGGCTACGCCCTGCGACCTTTGTTTCACATTCAAAAAGGACTGCTATAGAAGTACCCATTAATAACTGCGAAAAATTAACTGCTCTCGATGAATATGAATTAAATGAATGTCTGGAGAACCAACGTTTTGAAATAAAAACAAAACGTGATCCGGGTGTAGGGATTGTCCATCGTTACTCCACACCCCTTGATAAAGAATTTCAGCGTAATTATCCCCAACATTTACTAACTGTAAATCCTGAAGTTTTTCCCGTAAGTTAATCCGTTTGGGTTTGCCACTTTTGGTCGTTCCTTCCCACCAAATTTCTGATGTATTGAGAATTTGCTTTACCCAAGTATCCCAAGCAGGATTGACTTCAGAATTATCCCACCCCAAGGTTAATCGGTATCGGGTGGCTGTAAGTAATTGTGTATTGGATGGATAATTCACTGGAATTTCCTGAATTTCATAAAGGGGAATATCCGAAGGTAGCTGAGCTTTGAGTCGTTCTAAAAAATCCTGGGGATTGCAAACCTGATGCAATTCAAAATCAATGATTTCACCACTACTGGTCGCCCCCAAAGGTAGAGCCGTTGCAGGCATAAGACGTGCCCCTGGATGAAATCCCTCGCTATAGGCAATGGGTAAATTCGCTCGGCGGATGGCTCGGTCAAATAACCGCACTAAATCTAAATGACTTAACAGGGCCATGTCCCCCTGTTTGCCAAATTTTACCCGCAATCGTTGCACCCGTTGCGTGGGAATGTTGGGCGTAATTTTACTCGTCGGCAAAGGTGGGGGAGGGACAACAATGTTATGCCCCAAATCGGTGCCACAAACGCCACAATGAGAACATCCCTCAAAGGAACAATCGGGTACAATAGCCGCCGCTAATGCTCGTTCTAAATCATCCACCAACCACTTTTTATCAATACCCGTATCAATATGATCCCAGGGCAGATTTTGGTTTAATAAATACTCCCGATCAACCGATTCAAACCATTGTCCCTGCTCGATTGTGCGATATTTCCAGGTTAAATTAGCTTCCTGAATGGCTTGTTCCCAAGCCGCATACGCCCGTTCTAACGATTCCCACCAGGCATCCATTCCCGCCCCCAATTCCCAAGCGCGGCGAATCACTTTTCCTAACGAGCGATCCCCCCGGCCTAAAAAATCTTCCATTGCGGAAATGCGTACATCTGTAAAATTGGCTTTGAGATTGCGAATAACCTTAAATTCTTGCTTGAGCAATTCCTGTTTACGGACAAATTCGGATGTGGCCACCGAATGCCATTGAAACGGGGTGTGGGGTTTGGGCGTGAAATTAGAAATAGTGACATTAAATCCTAACGGTTTCCGCCCCGCTCCTCGACATTCCCGTTGTAACCATTTCAATGTCTCGGCAATGCCCACCACATCTGCGTCAGTTTCCCCCGGCAAGCCAATCATAAAATACAATTTCACCCGATCCCAACCCTGCTCCCAAGCAGTCTTTACTCCCCGCAATAATTCCTCATTGGTTAGCCCTTTATTGATAATATCCCGCAGGCGTTGCGTCCCGGCTTCCGGTGCAAACGTTAACCCCCCTTTGCGCGTGCCACCGACAATTTCGGCAATATGTTCATCAAAGCGATCCACCCGTTGGCTCGGTAGGGATAAACTCACCGGTTGGTCACGCAATCGCTGTTTAATTTCTAACCCCACTGCCGGTAAAGATAGGTAATCTGAGCAACTCAAAGACAGGAGAGAAAATTCATTAAATCCGGTCGCCCGCATCCCCTGTTCAATGGTTTGAATTACCGTTTCTGGTGCCACATCCCGTGCCGGTCGAGTTAACATTCCCGGTTGGCAAAAACGACAGCCCCGGGTGCATCCCCGGCGAATTTCTACAGTTAACCGGTCATGCACGGTTTCCACATAGGGAACTAACCCAATTCCATAGGCGGGAATCGGCGTGGCAACTCGGCGCAAAATGCGTTTGGGAACATCATTGCGAATCGGAACAACGGAACCATCGGGCTGGGATGTATAAAATTCCGGTACATAAACTCCGGGAATTTGCGCCAGATCAAGGAGTAATTCTGTGCGGGATAAACCGGCTGATTTTCCCTCTTGTAAGACTAAACCAATTTCTGGGAGTAATTCTTCACCATCACCAATGGCAAAAAAATCAAAAAATTCCGCATAGGGTTCCGGGTTTCCCGTCGCCGTTGGCCCCCCCGCAAAGATGAGCGGATAATGTCCCTGTTGCCGTTCTTGAGCGGTTAACGGTATCTGGGCTAAAGCCAACATTTCTAGGATATTCGTTGCCCCCAATTCATAACTTAAACTCAATCCAATAATGTCAAATTCCCGTAAACTTCTGCGGGATTCTACCGCAAATAAGGGCGTTTGCGTAGCTCGCAATTTTGCCGCTAAATCCGGGGCAGGTAAATAGGCTCGGTCGCAGAGTTGATCCGGCTGGGCATTGATAATGTTGTACAAAATAATATGCCCCAAATTGGATGCACCGACTTCGTATAATTCGGGGTAACTGAGTACCCACCGCACCTGGGCTGTTTCCCAAGGTTTATGAATCGCTCCTAATTCTTGCCCTAAATAACGAGCCGGTTTACTAACATCTGAATTAAGCAAGGATGCGATGGAAACAGCCATTGGTTTTACCGAAACAACAAACGAAGCAATCCCCACACTTTTGGTGTCTTTGGTCGCAGATTTGCGTAAAATTGATATGTATCCATTCCCTAGTATAACCTGAGTAACTCTGGAAGCGGGTATGACCAAGAGTGAGGAATTGAACCAACGGTTGGCACGGTTGGCGGTGAGCCGCCAACAGTCTTGGGAAGCGGTACGAGACGTGCAAACCTTTGTCCGGGCGGGGATTACCAAGTTTGAAAACCGTCGTCCCCGCTGGGTAAAACCAAAGCCCCCACAACCGCAAATTACCCCGGCTCCAACAACCCCAACCCCTTGGTATGAGCGGATTCCTACCCGGATTTGGAACAGTTTACCCATCCTCATTGGTGCGGTTTTGGGTTTGCTGTTGGCCGATTGGCTAGGGGCGTGGTAAGTGGAAGCCCTCTGTGTCCCGGAGCATTGGCCGGACTATCGGGGCGAACCCCTACGCCTGGGCATTCTCGCCTCTGGCAATGGTAGTAATTTTACAGCGATTGTACAAGCAATTTCAGCACAAAAATTACCCGCAATTATTACCGGAGTCATCTACAACAATCCGGGGGCGGGGGTGCATCAGCGAGCGAAAGATGCCGGGGTTAAAACAGAACTGATCAACCATCGGGATTACCCTGACCGGGAAACCTTTGATGCAGATATTGTTCATACATTGAAAAATTGGGGAACCGAGTGGGTAATCATGGCCGGGTGGATGCGGCAGGCGACTGAGGTACTGCTCGAACCGTTCGGGGAACGGATATTGAACATTCATCCCAGTTTATTACCGACCTTTCCGGGGATCAAGGCGGTGGAGCGGGCATTGCAGGCGGGGGTAAAAATTACCGGCTGTACGGTGCATCGAGTGGTGTTGGCGGTGGACAGTGGCCCGATTATTGCCCAGGCGGCTGTGCCGGTGTTGCCTGGTGATACGGTAGCCACGTTGCACGCCCGGATTCAGGTGCAGGAGCATCGGCTGTACCCGCCAGCGATTCTGTGGGCGGCGATGTGAGGGTAAATATCAAGAGATTAAAAGAAAA
>JAUQVQ010000160.1:0-4521 GCA_039794725.1 Gloeomargarita sp. HHBFW_bins_162 | reverse complement strand
TACCCCTGTTTTACGCCATGATGTTGGGGGGCACCTTGGGCGGGAATGGAACGTTGGTGGGGGCATCGGCGAATATCGTGGCCGCTGGGGTTGCCGAACAGCACGGTCGCCGGATTTCTTTTCGGGGGTTTTTGGTCTATGGCGTACCTATTACCCTTGCCCAACTGGTGACGGCTAGTCTCTTTTTACTCATCCGTTTTTTTCTCCTGCCACAATGAGATTGGACAACGATTAGGGGATCTCTATCGCAATCCAAAAAGATTAAGGGAACCTCTATTTATTCAATCGGACAAAGAATCCTTTAGCCAGAATCCAGAAGTTACGGAGAACCAATGTCGGGGGGTGCCCCCCTGCGACCGCTAATCACCAATTTTTAGAGGTGCCCTTTATTAGACCTCTTGCGTCAATGTGAATAACTCAACTCTAATCCCTTGAGGGCACCTCTATTTATTCAATCAGGAAAAGAATCTCTCAGTTAGAATCCAGAAATTACGGAGAACCAGAGCCGGGGGGTGCCCCCCTGCGACCGCTAATCGCCAATTTTTAGAGGTGCCCTTGAACAAATCCAGATTTCTTGGCTTGGGATTTTCTCCCCTCTCAGGGGTCGGGGGTGAGGGTGAATAGAACAATTTAAGAATCATGCAAGAGGTCTATTGACAATTTTTAGAGGTACCCATAAATAAATTAAAAACCAACAATGGGGGCGTTGCCCCGGCGACCCTTTTTACTGACTCAAAACAGATTGCCATATAAACAAAAAGACTATAGGCCAAGCGGAGAATTGCCCGTTGTAATCACGATCACCAAGACAGATTGTTTTTCATCATATTCGCCTCCTAAATTCACCAGTAATCTAAAAATATAGAGATTGCTTTTAGCTCTCTACCGATTCACCACCCACTTTCAGGAGTTTGTTATGAAATTGCGCATTCTGCCTTTGTTTTTGGCGTTAACCACCTTGGTTCCTATGACCGCCCAAGCCCAACGCACCCTTGACCCTAGCAATCTCCCCAAAGACATCAAACTTAGCACCACCATCAGCGGCACGATCACAGCTAAAGACGTGACCAAACTGACGAAAGCCTACGGTCAAGTGAAGTGTAATCAACTGCAAGTGCGGTTGCAGGAAAGTAATTCCAGCGATGTCGTTGTGCAGGTGCCTAATCAACCTCAAAAATCTAAATTTCCCGACAGTTATAAACCGGTGACCGTGCAAGCAACGGGTAATCACATCGGTTTGGGATGTAAATTTTCTCTAACCGTGCCCAGCAATGCGGTCGGGAAAAAGGGTTATCTTGTGGTGACAACTCCGAATAGTCTCCAGATGTTGCAGTTATCTCCACAAGGGTGGCAAAACCCCATTACCGTTCCCAGCCAGAGTGCCACCGGACGTAACTTTGTCGCTGATGTCATTGAGATTAAGTAACCAACAACCACCAACAACGGCTTACCTGTCCTCAATCAATTAAGGGCACCTCTAAAAATTAGTAATTAGCGGTCGCAGGGGCGCAGCCCCCGTCTCTGGTTTTGCATCATCTCTGCATTCTCACTAAGAAATTCTCTACCCATTTGAATAAATAGAGGTACCCTTAACTGTGTACTCAACCGCTTCGGTGTACCGCTGAGGCGGTTATTTTTGTGCCACTTGGGAAACCACAGGATTCAAAAAATTTGTACTGGTTATTGCATTATTGGCTAAGGTGAGCAAAGGATTTGCGAGTAACCCCGCCACCGCCGTCACCACCACACAGATAATTAGCGTTGCCCGCAATTCCGGTAAACCGGGCATATCCCAAGTGATTGCGGGATAATTTTGCACCGCCAAAGACATCTCCTGGGGTTCTTTCACCACAATCATCCGCACCACCCGAATGTAGTAGTAAATCGAAATCACACTGGTAATTAGCCCCACCAAGACCAGGGTGTAAGCTCCGGCTTGCCAACCTGCCCAGAAGATGTATAACTTCCCAAAAAAGCCCGCCAACGGTGGAATGCCCCCCAACGACAGCAGACACAAACTCAATCCCAAGGTTAACAACGGGTCTTTTTGATAAAGTCCGGCATACTCATTGATTTCATCCGTCCCCGCCCGCAAACTAAACAAAATCACACAGGTAAAAGCACCCAAATTGGAAAATAAATAAATCAACGTGTAAAAGAGAATACTGGCATAACCTTCCGGTGTCCCAATCGCCAAACCAATCATTAAAAACCCCGCCTGCCCAATCGCAGAATAAGCCAACAGACGCTTCAAACTCGTCTGCGTCAACGCCACCACATTGCCCAACACCATACTGAGAATGGCCAGCGACTCAAACACAAATTGCCATTGTTCCGTCGCCCCCGAAAATACCGTCACCAGCAGACGAATCGCCAGCGCAAATCCCGCCGCTTTGGAACCGACCGAGAGAAACGCCACCACCGGCGTCGGCGAACCCTCATACACATCCGGTGTCCACTGGTGAAACGGCACGGCAGACAACTTAAAGGCAATCCCCGCAATCACAAACACCAGCGCCACCAAGGTTCCCAAGGATTGGCTCAAATCCTGACGCACCAACTGCGCCGCAATCGCACTCAAACGAGTTTCCCCGCCCGACAACCCATACAACAGCGACAACCCGTACAAGAAAATCGCCGAACTGGTCGCCCCGATTAACAAATACTTCAACGCCGCCTCATTCGAGCGCACATCCCGCTTCATATACCCCGCCAGCAGGTAGGATGCCAACCCCAGCGTTTCCAAGGCCACAAACACCATCACCATCTCGTCCGACCCCGCCAGAAACATGCCCCCCACCGTTGCCACCAGCAGAATGGTCATGTATTCTCCCAGGGCACTCCCGGCCTCGTTCACATAGCGAATCGAAATCAAAATGCTGATAACTCCTGCTATGGCCACCAACCCCCGGAACAAAATCCCCAGCCGGTCAGCCTGGAAACTGCCCAAAAAGCCATCCGTAACGGGCATATTCCACTGGAACGCCAGTGCCACCACCGCCGCCAACAACCCTGCTACCGCCGCATAGGGTGTCCACCGACTCGCTGACCGTCCCACCAGCAAGTCCGCCAACAGCACCAAAGTTAACGTCCCAGTAACCAGCAATTCGGGCAGAATCGTTCCGGTATTCAACGCCGCCAGTGACACGACATCCATAGCCATCCTCAGGGCAATTCCTTTTCTAAAGTAATCGAATTTGGCAACAGGATCACCCTTTCGGGATTAAGGCCCCCGCAAAATAGCGGTTTCGACATCCTGACGGCTCAGCGCATACTTCAAGTTGCGTACCACATCCCGCCCCCCGGCCACGCCCAAATAGCGCACCTGCAATTCCTCAATTTCCAACGACAGTTCTGCCTGCCATGACCCCCGTTGCAACGACCAGCGATGCAGTTCCTGTTCATCCCGTTGCGCTCCCAAAGTGTGTAACCAGTCCTCAATCGTCGCCAGGGAATGGTTGTATAGAGGGGTATCCGGGGACGGCCAACGACTCATAAAGCCACCAATTTGACAATTGTACATCTATCCTAAGTCATACACCCCGGAGCAAGCCAGTTGCCCGCAGTTCCATCCAAGCACGGCGATGGAATTGCAATTTTTTATAGAGGGCACCTCTATATTATTCAATCGGGGAAAGAATCTCTCATTTAGAATCCAGAGATGACGGGGAACCAGAGACGGGGGCTGCGCCCCTGCGACCGCTAATTCACAATTTTTAGAGGTACCCATATTATTTTGAAGCCAACGGAAAATTCTCTTGCCAGAACGCCCAAATTACGGGGAACCAGAGAGGGGGGCTACGCCCCTGCGACCGCTAATTTGTGATTTTTAGAAGTGCCCTTATCGTAACCCGAAAAGATTAAGAAAAAATAAGTTGGAGAACCAGAGACGGGGGCTATGACCCTGCGACCTAAGTTATGTCAACCGTTGCGCATTTTACTATAGCAATCCTAAAAGTTAAGGAACAAATAGGTCAAAAAACTAGAGATAGGGGTGCCCCCCTGCGACCGCTAATCATGAATTGATAGAGGTTCCCAAATTAAAGAACCAAAATCAGGGGTTATGCCCCTGCGACCCCTATTCCAACCTGAGAGGGAATTGCTATAGAAGCACCCTTAATCATTTCCTAATGTCGGCTTAATCAAACTTAGCTTGACCGGATGAGAAAACAGTGTTAATATACACCCCAAAAATTACGATTTACCTCTCACTCCTCGAATCAAACGGGTTTATGTTTTTCATCCTGCGCCTGTTCCTCAAGTCGTGTCGGAGATTGACCCGGCGTGTCTCCCTTACCCTTGTTCTTATCATGGGTCTAGGGGCATCCCCCGCCACCGCCCAGATTACTCCCAATGGGTTGGGTACGCAAGTTAACCGGGATGGAAATACCTTTAATATCAACGGCGGCACCCAAGCGGGACGTAACCTCTTTCACAGCTTTTTCCAATTTAGTCTCCATCAGGGACAAACCGCCAATTTTTGGAGTAACCCGGCGATTGCTAATATCCTGGCACGGGTCA
>JAUQVQ010000159.1:0-4526 GCA_039794725.1 Gloeomargarita sp. HHBFW_bins_162 | reverse complement strand
AAAAGAACCAAAGACGGGGGCTATAGCAATCACAAATGAGATCACAACAAAAGTGATGCCTCGTTCACATCTGCCCTCACCCCCTGCCCCTCTCCCAGAACGGGAGAGGGGAGAAAACCAAAACGGGGCTACGCCCTGCGACCCTGGTTTCACATGCAAAAAGGACTGCTATATGCCCCTGCGACCCTTGTTGTCCATTCAAAAAGGATTGCTATGTGTATTCAAGCGGATAGAGAATTTCTTAACCAGAATGCCGAGATTCCAATAGCTTGCGTGGCATAGCCATAGAACCAACGGCGGGGGGCGCCCCCCGGCAACCGCTAATTGGCGATTTATAAAGGTACCCCAAAGTGGACAAATTCTCGCAGAAAGTACGGTGTGTTGGAGACTGCCACGTTCTGGGAACCTGTAGTTGATCTTAAATTCTGTTGGGGGATGCCAAGGCATTTTTTACTATAGAAAGGCATCGCCTTGGGAGGGTAATTTATGGTGACGACCGAAGCAGTGGTGGCACTCCAAGCCCCCAAAGATGTGTCCCTGAGTGAGATTGAATCGGAGTTGGGGCAAATTTGGCTGGGTGTGGATGGGGATGAGGATACCGGGCCTCGGGCGGTGCGGGCGGCTACCTTTACGCTGGTGGTGTACGAGTCGCCGGATTTGGCAGAACAAATTGTGCCTTCTGTAGAGGGGTTGGCGGTGCAAAATCCCTGTCGGGTGATCCATCTGCGTCCGCAGGCGGGGGCGGTGGAAATGCCCCTGACGGCACGGGTGGCGGCCTATTGTCCCATGCAAAAACGGGGGCAGACGAATTTAATCTGTTGCGAATACATTACCCTGATGGGTTCTCGTGCCGCCCTGGAGCGTTCTTTGGGGTTGATTAACGCCCTGCTCATCGGCGATTTACCCACTTATCTCTGGTGGCAAGCCCATCCCGACCCGGAGGATGTGTTACTGCAAGGGCTGATCCATCTGCGGGAACGAGGGGGTATGCGGGTGCTGGTGGATTCGGCGACGTTTGCACAACCAGAACAGGGGTTGTTGGATTTGCAAAAACTCATGAATATGAACGTGCCCCTAGCGGATTTGAACTGGAGCCGTCTGAGTGCGTGGCAAGAATTGACGGCGGAAGCCTTTGACCCCCCAGACCGGCGGGCGGATTTGCCCAAAATTGACCAGGTGGTGATTGACCACGAAAAAGGGAATCCGGCACAGGCTCTGTTATTCTTTGGCTGGTTAGCCAGTCGGTTGAATTGGGTGCCCCAGTCCCATACGGTGGTGCGGGGGGATTACGACCTACACCGGATCATCTGCCATTCCCCGGAAGGTCAGGAAATTAAAGCGGAACTGGCGGGTTTGCCCCTGGCGGACATTGGGACGGTGGTGGGGGATTTGATTGGGCTGCGGTTGGATTCGGCGCAACCCGATGCCAACTGCTGTACGGTGCTCTGTTCCGAAACCACCGGTTGTATGCGGTTGGAAGGGGGCGGCAAAGCCCAATTTTGTCGGGTAGAACAGGTGAGTACCCTGCGGGATATTCCCGCCGAAACTCTCTTGGGACAACAAATCCAACGCTGGGGACAACAAAGCATCCTGTTCCAAGAAAGTTTGGCA
This sequence comes from Gloeomargarita sp. HHBFW_bins_162, assembly GCA_039794725.1. GTDB lineage: Bacteria > Cyanobacteriota > Cyanobacteriia > Gloeomargaritales > Gloeomargaritaceae > Gloeomargarita. The sequence continues at coordinate 2,915 of JAUQVQ010000159.1, read as the reverse complement.
GTCACGGCGGCTATCTTGGAAGCCCCGATGGAGTAATTTTTCGCAAAATGTAAATCTTTTGTAAGAATACTCGACAACCTCCGGTCGGGTGTGATGATAATTAAAAAATTTCGCTTGACCACCTGCCCCAATGATGACCATTCCTTCGTTCCAGCGGTTTTGTTTGGTTATTTTGGTAACGTTTTTGTGTGTGGTGGGGATGGTGCCCCTAGGGCGGGCGTATGTGGAGCGGGGACGCACGCCATTAGCATTACATTTTGATGGGGCGCAGGCGTTTACCCAGGGGCGGGCGGTGGTGAAGCAGAGTAATTGGCATGGGTATATTGACCATGCCGGGCAGTTGGTGATTCCTCTGAAATACCGGGAGACTCGCCCGTTTAGTGAGGGTTTGGCGGCGGTGGAATTGCAGGAAAAATGGGGTTATATCAATAAAGACGGCAAAACGGTTATCCCCTTTAATTTTGCACGGGCGTTTGATTTCAAAGAGGGATTAGCCGCCGTTAGTGATGGCAATAAATGGGGATTTATTAATAAATCAGGGCAGGTGGTAATTCCCTATCAATTTGACCATGTGTTGAACTTCAAAGAGGGGTTGGCCGCCGTTAAACGAGGTAGCAAATGGGGCTATGTGAACCGTGTCGGTCGCTTGGTGATCCCCCTGAAATTTGATAATGTGCATAGTTTTTCGGATGGTTTGGCACGGGTTAAGCAGGGCAATTCCTGGAGTTATATCGACGAAAAAGGACGGGTCGTGATCGGGGAATTTTTCACCTGGGCACACCCGTTTAATGAAGGATTAGCGGCCGCCAATCAGGATGGGTTGTGGGGGTTTATCAACACGTCGGGACAATGGGAAATCGGGGCGCAATTTCAGCAGGTGTTGAAGTTTGTCGAAGGGTTTGCGCCGGTGCAGTGGCGGTTCCAGTGGGGGTACATCAACCGCCAGGGGCACGTGGTCATTCCCTATGCCTACGAGGAAGCCTGGTACTTTAGCGAGGGGATGGCGTTGGTTCGTCAGGATGGTAAATGGGGGTACATTGACAGTACGGGGACGCTGGTGGTGCCCTGCCAGTTTGAGAATGCGGAATCGTTTAGTGAGGGGGTGGCGCCGGTGAAATTTGCCGGTGAATGGGGCTACATCAACCGCAACGGAGAACCCATATTTCCCTACGCCCTGCAGACGGCGATGGCTCGGCAATTTAACGGTACACCTGGGGATGAATGACCCGCCACGCCAGGGTTCCCAGCCCCACCACCCACAGGATTAACCACAGCACCAACGCCCCTGCCCAGGACGGCCAAGCCAACGGCCACCGCAATAAATCCAACAGTGCCGCAAAGGGGAGTAACTGTGCCAATGCCCCCAAAACCGGCGGTAAATTGTCCCTGGGGAAATACGTGCCACAAAAGGCGAACATGGGAATAACCACCAAAAAAATTGGTACATTGATTTGATCCACCGTGCGGACTAAACCCGCTGTGAGTAAGCCAATGCCGCCGAATAATAATGCGCCCAAGATTAACAGCGGCAGGGATAAAAATAGCGCAATCGGGGGATACAACCCCAGAAAAACGACAACCAACCCGGTTGTGATGCCAGCGATTAACCCGCGTGTGCCGGCCCACAACCAATCCCCCAAAAATACTTCCGTAAACGTGAGCGGTGCGGTTAACAGAGCCTGCCAGGTTTTTTGAAATTGCAAGCGGATAAAACTGCCATACGCCCCTTCAAAAAAACTTTGAAATAATACCCCCACCGCAATCATGCCTGGGCCAATAAATTGCAGATAACTAACTTCTTGGCCGCCATAATTCAACTCGGGGATCAAGGGACTCAGGCCAAAACCAAAGGCAATCAGGTAAATAATGGGTTCCGACAGGGGGGGTAAACTGTTGACCAACCAGGTATTTTGATACACCTTTAGGTGTCGCCGCCACACCGAATAGACCCCCCAAAGACTCAACCCCGGCTGATTAAATTTACCCCAACCCATTGCCCCTTTACTCCTATAATCAAGAGTGACCCAAACCCGGATGTTTTCAGTGTAGAGGGTAGCCGTCCATGCTGTGTAAAGGCTTTGAAATCGAACTCTACACCGGCACACCCCAGGGGGAGATCGTGGGTCTGGCGGATCGGATTGTGCGAGCCTTGCCGGGATTTGTGTGGGAACCGGATTGCCGCAATGTGGAATACACCACCCCGCCCCGCCAACGCTATGAACGGTTACTCTGCGACCTGGTGCAACCCCGGCAACGCCTGCGCCAGTTCCTCAAAACCTTGGGGGATTATACCTTGATTCCCGGCAGTACGCTGGCATTAGGGGATAGCCGCGTTTTTTACCGCTCTGATCCGGGCAACCCCTACCACACCTACATTCAGGAAACCTACGGCACCCGGGTGGTCACCGCCAGCGTGCATATCAACATCGGCATTGACGAACCGGAAACCCTCCTGCGTGCCTGTCGCTTGGTGCGGGTGGAAGCCCCGTTGTACTTGGCGTTGAGTGCTGCTTCCCCCTGGTTGGACGGGCAAATTACCGGCTGGCACAGCACCCGTTGGCACCAATTTCCCCTCACCCCCCCCCATGTGCCCCTGTTTTTGAATCATCGCCATTTCATCCAGTGGACGGAAACCCAACTCCAGGCGGGCACGATGCAAAATGTCCGGCATTTGTGGTGCAGTGTCCGTCCCAACGGCAACCGCCGCCCCTACGATTTGAATCGCTTGGAACTGCGTATTTGCGATTTGGTGAGCGACCCGGTGCATTTACTCGCCATTGCCGCCCTGCTGGAAGCCCGTTTGCTCCAACTCCTGCGTGACCCCACCCTTGACCCTCTGCACAACCAACCCTGGGTGCGGGTGCGGGCGGAAGAACTGCGGGTGCAAAGTGAAATCAATAATCAAAAAGCCGCCC
>JAUQVQ010000158.1:0-4538 GCA_039794725.1 Gloeomargarita sp. HHBFW_bins_162 | reverse complement strand
GGGCAGCGGTTAGAAGGGGGCTTGGTGCTAGTGAAACGTATTGAAACCCGGGGTGTGCAACCGGTGGTCGTATTTGAACAGGATGGCACCCAGGTCGCCCGGGCGGTGGGTCAAGAACCCGATTTCCCGGTGAATCCTTACACGATTGGGGCACGGGTACCGACCTTGCAAAGTCAAAGCCCCCCGGCGGTGACAGCGGCTCCCATCCCGACCCAACCCAGTCAGCCGGGAACGATGACCCCGCAAACCCCGGCTCCTCGGCAAGGGAATGTCCCGTCGTCCCCTGCTCCGGCGGTACCGGCGGTGGTTGTTCCCCCCGCTCCTCCCGTTCGTTAACTGTAACCAAGGGAGTTTCCTATGCGATCTCTACCATTGACATTGGGGTTACTGCTGATGCTGGCTGGGCCAGGGCTGGCACAACGGCTGACCCCCCAAAATGTGCAGGATGTTTATACGTTTGTTTCGGAGAATGTGTGTCCGTTTCCCCGGCAACGGATTGACCTGCGCTCGGTGCGGGAGTTGACGGGGCGGGAGGATTTGACCCTGACGGATATTCAACTGATCTGTGGGCGGGCAACCGGGCAACGTTTAGCGGTGGTGCAAACGGCCGGGGCACGAGTACCGTTGCCCAATTTTGACTTGATTGAACGGGCACGGCGGGCGACGGTGTCGGTGATCTTGTCCGTGTATGACGGCATTGGCCAACCCCAACCCAGTCCGGGCAACATTCCCAGCAACCCCAGTTTTGGGACATTTCTGCGGCAACGCTTGTACGATGTGCGCCAGGCTACCGGCTTTCATGTCGGGAATGGCTTGATTATTACCAACCTCACGGCCTTGGGGGGTGTACCAACGGCGGTGGCGAGCGATGGCAGTCAGGTTTTCATCACGAGTGCCAATGCCAATAATATGCGCCTGCGGGTGGAGTTGGGGGATGGGTCGGTGCGGCAAGCCCGGCTGGTGTACTTTGACCCGACGACGGATACGGCGCTGTTGGCGGTGAAAGGGGATACCCGCAATTTGGCGGCACTGCCGGTGGCGACCGCTCTGCCCAGCATTGGTCAGCGGGTGTTGACGGTCAGTTATCCGATTGGGGTTCTGCCGGTGACGGCGACCGAGGGGATGGTGATGGGGATTCGTCCCTACGGTCGTTTAACCCTCCTGCAAATCAACGCAGCTACCAGTTCCGGCTCGGAAGGGGCACCGGTGTTGGATGAACGGGGCGCCGTTGTGGGGGTGGTGGCGGTGCGAAATCCCACCCTGTTTCAGTTAGCCGGTTCCATTCTGGGCACGGACAATATCGGTTTTGCTGTACCCATCAACACAGTGTTACAACGGTTAAATTTGGCAACGCGGGGAGGGCATTAATATGGCATTAAATCTACACGTGCGCCGGTGGTATTGGCTGGCGGCTCCCGTAGGGGCGACGGCGATTTTGACAGGGGCGGTGGTTTACACTACTCGGGTGGTGCATTCCCAGCCCCAACCCGTGCCCGCAGTGGCTCCTGAACCGGTGGCCGAACCGGCTCCTGTAGCCCAAACACCGACGGATTGGCGGGCGGAGGCGCAGTTGGAAGCGGAAAGTGCGGCGGCTTTTGCCCAAACGGCGACCACAGCGGCGGATCAGCAAGTCGTTCAGAGTAAATGGCGCAAAGCCCTTGCTCTGTTGGCTAAAGCTCCCCAGGATGAGCAAACGGCGAAACTGCGTCGCTACTACCAAAGCCAACTCCAGGAGGAGGGGGAAGGGGAAGACGATGTGCCGGGGGGACGGCGGGTTGCCGATGCGAATTTACTGCCCGGTACCCGGGGGATTTTCGCCCGAGAAATCGTTATCCAGGGCACTCCGGTTCCCAATCAGACCTTGACCCCAGCCCAGATCGTCAACCGCTATCTGCCCGCCGCCGTGCGGGTGGAGCCGACTCGGAGTGTGGTGGGCAGTGGCTTTCACATTGGCGAAGGGTATATCATCACCAACCTGCACGTGGCGGAGGAAGCCCGGGCGTTTGACCGGCGGATTTTTGATGACCGTCCCATTCCCCTGACCGTGCGGCTGTACGACCGTACCCGGCGACCGGTGCGGGTGTTACGCATCATGGAGGGGGGGCTGGCGGCCATGGCGGCGTTTAACATTCCCCACGAAGCCTACGACATCGCCCTAATGCAAGTGCAGGGGGACTTCAGCGACCTGGGGGTGATGCCCTTGTGTGGGAAGATGCGCACCGGGGATGAAGTGATTGCCATGGGGACGCCCTTTGGGCAACAAAACACCATTACCAAGGGGATCATCAGCGTCATCCATTCCTTTGAAGCGGGGCACATTATCCAGACCGATACCCAAATCCTGGGGGGCAACAGCGGTGGGCCTTTGCTCAACAACCGGGGGGCGGTCGTGGCCGTGAACAGCGCTGGCATTTTTGGCGCATCCGTACAGGGCCTGAAATTCTCGGTGCCGATTGTGCAAGCTCTGGAGCGGATGCGGGTACGGGTCGTGAATACGGACAACCCGGGTTGTGGTGGTACGGGTAGCCTGGCGGGTGGTCGGACGGTGTATGCGCCGGGGCAAAAGTAGCACCATTTGGGTTAGGTTTGGGTGGCTGTTGCCCCTCGTGCTGGGGGGATGCCCCCAGCCGCAACCGCCCCCTTTTACCCAGCAGCGGGACCCCAACCAAATCATCATTGGTACGACGGCCAAGGTCAGTACCCTTGACCCAGCGGATGTTTACACGGTGTTTGCCGGGAATGTCTTGTTGGCGTTGGGGGATCGCCTTTATACCTACAAACCCGGTACAACGGAATTACAACCGCAACTGGCAACCGCTTTACCCCAGGTGAGCGCGGATGGACTGACCTACCGCATTCCCCTGCGCCAAGGGGTGGTGTTTCAGGACGGGGAACCGTTCAATGCGGAAGCCATGCGGTTTTCCCTGCAACGGTTCATGGAGAATCAGGGGCGACCCTCATTTTTGCTCAAAAATGTAGTGGCGGACATCCGGGCGACCGGGACGTACGAGTTAACCATTCGGTTGCAAAAACCGTTTGCCCCCTTTCCCCAGGTGTTGGCCTTTTCGGGGCTGTGCGCTGTTTCTCCCAAAGCCTACACCATCGGAGCGGGGCAGTTTCAACCCCGAATGTTTGTGGGTACGGGGCCCTACCAGTTGGTCAGTTTTGGCAGTGATTCGCTCAAACTCAAACGCTTTCCCCAATACTGGGGTTCCCCTCCGGCAAGTGCCAATCTGGATATTCAGTTTTTGACCAGCAGTGCCAATCTGTACAATGCCTTACAAACCGGGGCGGTGGATGTGGCCTACCAGTTTCTCGAACCCGACCAAATCAAAAAACTGCAAGCCCAGCCGGATATCCAGGTGGTCAGCAGTGACGGCACGGGGATAAATTATTTAACCCTGAACCGCAATCAACCGCCTTTGGACAAACCGGAAGTCCGCCAAGCCCTCGCCCTTGTCATGCCGCGTCAGGTGCTGCAAGAACGGGTGTTTCAAAACTTGGTTGAACCGGCCTTTAGCTTGGTGCCCAGTGGTCTGCCCGGTTATCGGCCCGTATTTCAGGTGCCCGCCGAACCCCCGCCTGCCTCTCGTGCCCAAGCCTTACTTGCCCAAGCGGGAATTACCGCTGCCCAACCCGCCCGGATTGACCTTTGGTACCGCAGTAATATCCCCAGTCATATCCAAGTTGTGAGTACCATCAAAGCTGTGATTGAGCGGGAAATTCCGGTACAACTGATGCTTCAGCCGGTGGATTCAACTACAGCGTATCAAAATTTAGAAAAGGGTATTTATCCCCTCTTTTTACTGGATTGGTATCCCGACTTTTTAGATGCAGATAATTATTTAGAACCCTTTATGAGTTGTCAAAAAGGCACCCTTGCCGAAGGGTGTATTGAAGGTTCTAGCCGCACGTTTGGGTCATTTTACTACAGTCCCCAGGCCAATAATCTGATTGCCCAAAGTCGTCGCGCCACTAATCCCCAACAACGGTTAGCCCTCCTGGGACAACTGCAACAATTGCTGGCGACGGATGTACCCTACATCCCCATCTGGCAGAACCGGGAATTTGTTTTCGCTCGCCCGGATGTGCAGGGGGTGCGGTTGGAACCCACCCAAACGTTCCCCTTTTGGTTACTCAAAAAAGCGGTTCCGAGTCCCTAAGGACATTGCTATCGCAATCCTAAAAGATTCCAGGACAAACAAGAGAACGAGAACCAAGTACGGGGGCGGTGCCCCTGCGACCCTTGTTGCCAATTCAAAAGGGATTGCTATATTTATTGAAGTTTATTGAAGTTACGGGAAAATTTTCTTGCAGAACACCCGAATTACCCAGAACCAAAGACGGGGCTACACCCTGCGACCCTTATTGCCAATTCAAAAGGGATTGCTATAGGGAACCTCTATTTTATTCAATCGGGCAAAGAATCCCTTAGTTAGAATCCAGAAATTACGGAGAACCAGAGACGGGGGCTGCGCCCCTGCGACCGCTAATCACCAATTTTTAGAGGTGCCCTATATTTACTGAAGTTTATTGAA
>JAUQVQ010000157.1:0-4558 GCA_039794725.1 Gloeomargarita sp. HHBFW_bins_162 | reverse complement strand
CCCAACAAGGTGCGGCGGGTGTTGGATCAGATTCGGGGGCGGACGTACCGGGAAGCCCTGATGATCCTGGAATTTATGCCCTATCGCCCCTGTCAGCCGGTGATGCAGCTTTTGCGTTCGGCGGCGGCCAATGCGGAGCACAACAACGGCCTCGACCGGAAAAAATTGGTGATTACCCATGCCACCGCCGATGGCGGGCCGATGTTGAAGCGGTATCAACCCCGGGCGCGGGGGCAGGCCTACCGGATTCACAAACCCACCTGCCACATCACGATTGGCGTGCGGGAACGAGCCGACAGCAACGGGGAGGAGGAATAACATGGGACAAAAGACGCATCCGGTCGGCTTTCGGTTGGGGATCACCCGGGAACACCAATCCCGCTGGTTCGCCCCCCATCGCCAGTACCCGGAACTGTTGCAGGAAGACCAAAAAATCCGCCAGTTCATTATGAAAAAGCTGGCCAAAGCCGCCATCGCCCGCATCCAAATCCAGCGCAAGGCCGACCAGATCGAACTGGCCATCCACACCGGTCGCCCCGGGGTGGTGGTGGGACAACGGGGAGCCGGGATCGAAGCCCTGCGTAAGGACGTGGAAAAGCTCCTGGGACGGCAACAGGTGAAAATCCGGGTCGTGGAAATTAATAAAGTAGATGCCGAAGCCCCCCTGCTGGCCGATTACATCGTCGAGCAGTTGGAAAAACGGGTCGCCTTCCGGCGGGCGGTGAAACAGGCCATCCAGCGGGCGCAACGCGCCGAAGTGCAGGGGATCAAGATCATGGTCGCCGGTCGCTTAAACGGGGCGGAAATTGCCCGGAGCGAGTGGGTGCGGGAAGGGCGGGTGCCCCTGCAAACCCTGCGGGCGGACATTGACTTTGCCCAGCGCACCGCCAAAACCATCTACGGCATTTTGGGGGTGAAGGTGTGGGTCTTTCGGGGCGAAGTTGTCCCCGGTGCCCAGGAAGCCCCCGCCGTGCGGACCGGCAAACCCGCCAGCCGTCCTCCCCGCCGCCGTCAGCAGTTTGAAGACCGCTCGGAAGCCGAAGTCCAGGAGTAGAACATTATGCTCAGCCCAAAACGTACCAAATTTCGCAAACAACAACGGGGCAACCGCCGGGGCACTGCTAGTCGGGGCAATACGATTGTGTTTGGGGATTACGCCCTGCAAGCCCAAGCCCCGGCGTGGATTACCGCGCGGCAGATCGAAGCCTGTCGGCGGGCGATGAACCGCTGTATCAAACGGGTGGGCAAAATCTGGATTCGCATTTTCCCGGATAAGCCCGTCACCATGCGCCCGGCGGAAACCCGGATGGGGTCGGGGAAAGGTTCGCCCGAATTTTGGGTGGCGGTGGTCAAACCCGGCACGATCTTGTTTGAAATGGGCAACGGCGTACCGGAGAGCGTCGCCCGGGAAGCCATGCGGTTAGCCGCCTACAAACTGCCCATCAAAACCAAATTTATTACCCGTGCGCAACAGGAGGTGCCCAGCGATGGCGTTCCCCAAAATGTCTGAGATTCAGGACTTGAGCGACACCCAACTGGCCGAGGAAATTCTCACGGTCAAAAAAGAATTGTTCCAACTGCGGTTTCGCCAAGCCACCCGCCAGCCGGTGAAAGCCCATGAGTTTCGCCATGCCCGGCACAAGCTGGCGCAGTTACTCACCCTCGAACACCAACGGAGGCAGCATCATGGCGGTTAAACAATTCGTAGGGCGGGTCGTCAGTAACAAAATGGACAAAACCGTCGTGGTGGCGGTGGAAAACCGGGTGGCGCATCCCCGCTACGGCAAAATCGTGGTGCGGACGAAGAAGTACAAAGCCCACGACGAGGAAAACCGTTGCCAAGAAGGCGACCGGGTACGCATCCAAGAAACCCGCCCCTTGAGCCGTACCAAGCGGTGGCAAGTGATTGACATTCTCAGTACTAAAACCGGAGGTGCCCCATGATCCAACCCCAGACCTATCTGAACGTGGCCGACAACAGCGGTGCCCGCCGGATCATGTGTATTCGGGTACTCGGTGCCACCGTCGGCAGTAAAGGCTTAACCAAAGGCGGCGGGAGCAAAACCACAGCCGGGATTGGCGATGTGATCGTCGCCGTCGTCAAGGATGCCGCCCCGAATATGCCCGTGAAAAAATCCGAGGTGGTACGGGCGGTGGTGGTACGCACCCGCAAAAATCTGCGCCGGGAAAGTGGCATGAGCATTCGCTTTGATGACAACGCCGCCGTGATTATCAACAAAGACGGCAATCCTCGCGGCACACGGGTGTTTGGCCCGGTAGCTCGGGAATTGCGGGACCGCAACTTTACCAAAATCGTTTCCCTGGCTCCGGAGGTGCTGTGATGGTACGGCGTTTGCAACCCGGATTAGTGAAAAAACTCACCAAACAGGTGGGGATTCGCCCCCACCGCAACGGCCTGCGTTACAAAATGCACGTCCGCCAGGGGGACACGGTGCAGGTGATCAGCGGCGACGACAAGGGCAAAGTCGGGGAAATCCTGCGGGTACTGCCCGAAACCAGCCAGGTGATTGTCGCTGGGGTCAACATCCGCACCAAACACGTCAAACCCCAGCGCGAGGGGGAAAAAGGGCAAATTGTCCGTGCCGAAGCCCCCATCCACAGCAGTAAGGTGATGCTCTATTCCCAGGAGAAAGAAACCGCCAGCCGGGTCTGCCACACCTACACCGAGAACGGGCGCAAAGTGCGGATGCTGAAAAAAACCGGCGAACTGCTGTTACCCAAGACGACCAAGAAAAAGGGGAACTAACATGGCCCAGCGATTGAAAACCCAGTACCAAGAAGTCATTGTCCCCCGCCTGATGCAGGAATTTGGCTACACCAACGTGCATCAGGTGCCCAAATTGGTAAAAGTCACGGTGAACCGGGGCTTAGGGGAAGCCGCCCAAAACGCCAAAGCCCTGGAATCTTCTCTCCAGGAAATCACTCTGATCACCGGGCAAAAAGCGGTGGTGACGCGGGCGAAAAAAGCGATTGCCGGGTTCAAAATCCGGGCGGGGATGCCGGTGGGGATGATGGTCACCCTGCGAGGGGATCGGATGTACAGTTTTTTGGAACGATTGATTCACCTGGCGTTGCCCCGGATTCGGGACTTTCGCGGGATCAACCCCAAAGGTTTTGACGGGCGGGGTAACTACAGTTTGGGCTTGAAAGAGCAGTTAATTTTCCCAGAGATTGAGTATGACAAAATTGACAAAATTCGGGGGATGGACATTGCCATCATCACCACCGCCCGCACGGATCGGGAGGGATTGGCCTTGCTCAAAGCCCTGGGTATGCCGTTTCGGGAGAACTAACGATGGTTAACGACACCATTGCCGATATGCTCACCCGCATCCGCAACGCCGGTATGGCACACCACCAAACCGTTTCGGTGCCCGCTACCCGCATGACCCGCAGTATTGCCGCAGTCCTGAAATCCGAGGGTTTTATCCAGGACTTCAGCGAGCAGGGGGAAGGGGTGAAACGGGAGTTGGTGATTACCCTGAAATACACGGGTCGCCGCCACCGCCAGCCGGTGATTCGCACCCTCAAGCGGGTCAGCCGTCCGGGTCTGCGGGTTTATGCCAACCACCGGGAACTGCCCAAAGTCCTCGGCGGGATCGGGATTGCCGTCATTTCCACCTCCCGCGGGATCATGACCGACCGGGAAGCCCGCAAAAACGGCATCGGTGGCGAAGTTCTTTGTTACGTCTGGTAGGAGTTGCCATGTCCCGGATTGGAAAACGACCGATTCCGCTCCCCGCCAAAGTTACCGTCACGCTTGACGGCCAGCGGGTGCAGGTGAAAGGCCCCAAAGGCGAACTCCAGCGGGAATTTCCCAGCGGGGTGACCATCCAACAACAGGACAATGTCCTGCTGGTGACCCGCACCGATGATTCCCGGCAAAGCCGCCAACTGCACGGTCTGTGCCGGACGCTGATGGCGAATATGGTCGAGGGGGTCGCCAAGGAGTTTGAGCGCAAGCTGGAAATCCAAGGGGTGGGCTACCGGGCGCAGATGTCCGGCAGTAAGCTGGTGCTGACGGTGGGCTACAGCCATCCGGTGGAATTTACGCCACCGCCGGGAATTACCTTGGGGATCGAAGATGCCACCGGCAAACCGGTCAACCAGGGCACCATTGTGGTTGTCCGGGGGATTGACAAGGAGCAGGTGGGCAATCTCGCCGCTCAGATTCGCTTTGTGCGTCCCCCCGAACCCTACAAGGGCAAAGGGATTCGCTATCTGGGCGAAGCCGTGCGGCGCAAAGAAGGCAAAACCACTGGTAAGAAGAAGTAAGACCATGAAACTCACCCGTATTGAAGCCGTCCAACGCCGTCACCGCCGCATCCGCAAACGGGTGTTTGGCACACCGGAGCGTCCCCGCCTGGCGGTCTTTCGTTCCCACCAGCACATCTACGCCCAGGTGATCGACGACACCCGCCACCACACCCTCGTGGCCGCCGCCTCGGTCGAACCGGCGGTACGTCAAGAATTGGACAACAACGGCGCCACCTGCGAAGCCTCCACCAAGGTCGGGCAGTTGATCGCCGAGCGTGCC
>JAUQVQ010000156.1:0-4591 GCA_039794725.1 Gloeomargarita sp. HHBFW_bins_162 | reverse complement strand
GCGCTACCCTAAAAGGAAGATTTTAACTTGGAGAAAAACGATGGCGGTGAATTGGCAGGATGGTTATGTAACGGAAATCCCCTATACTTTGGGTTTTTATCACCATTTAAGCCCTGCTAATTTGAATCTATGTTTACTCACAAAACAGGTGAATTATCCCCCTTTAGAGCAACCGTTTACCTATTGCGAATTGGCCTGTGGGCAGGGATTAACAACCAATTTACTTGCGGCAACTTATCCTCAAGGGGAATTTTATGCTACGGATTTTAATCCTACTCATATCGCCCAAGCTCAGGATTTAGCCCGAGCCGCTGGACTAGCCAATGTAACCTTCAGTGACCAAAGTTTTCAGGAGTACTTAACCGCCGATTTACCCCCCTTCGATTTTATTAGTTTGCATGGCATCTATAGCTGGATTAGTCCTGAGAATCGGCAGGCGATTCAGGAATTTCTCAAGCGTAAACTTAAGGTGGGTGGGGTGGTTTATGTGTCGTATAATACTCTGCCCGGTTGGGGGGTCATGGCTCCGATGCAAAAGTTAATGGAATTTTACCAACGACAGGTCACAGGGTCGGTTGTGGAACGTTTGAAAATGGCTCTGGAACTGGTTGATTTACTTAAAAATAATCAAGCGATTTATCTACAGCATCCCTGGTTGGCAAGTCGTTTAGAACAGTTAAAATCCCAGGATGTGAGCTATTTAGTGCATGAATTATTTAACCAACATTGGCATCCGATGTATGTGGATGAAGTAATCCAGGAAATGGCCACCGCAAAATTGACCTATATTGGTTCAGCTCACTTGGTGGATCATGTGGATGCGTTTAACCTCACCCCCACAGCGATTAATCATTTGGCAACAATTAGTAATCCCATTCTGCGGGAATTGGTGCGGGATTTTTACTTGAATACCCAGTTTCGCCGGGATGTGTATGTGCGAGGGCCACTGGCCATGTCCGGGGAAATCCAGGCCAAGCGTTTACAAAATATGGCTTTTGTCCTTACCGTTTTGCCGGATGTAGTGAAACTGGAACATCAAACGGGGGCGGGGCAGGTACAACTCCAAGCCAGTTTGTACCAGCCGGTGGTGGAGCATTTGGCGCAAGGGGCGGTGACCGTAGCGGAACTCGTCGAGCGGTTGTCCCCTCAAGAGATTACTCTCCAGCAGATTGGGCAAACGTTAATCGTGTTAACGGGATTGGGGTATGCTCATCCGGTGGTGGGGAGTGGCACGCATACGCAGTCGTTTAATCAGGTCATCATTGAACGAGCGGAAACGGGGGGAGAATTGCAGTTTCTTGCCAGTCCAGTGATTGGGAATGGCGTGAAGGTGTCGCATTTAGAATTACTCTTTTTACTCGCAGAACAACGGCAACAACCGGCAGTAGAATTTGTTTGGCACGTGCTCTCCCGGCGAGGGTTGCAACTGACTCATGAGGGTAAGGTACTGGAAACCCCCGAAGAAAATCGTAAGTTTTTGCAAGAACAAGCTAGCAATTTCCAGAAACGGGGACGACCTCTTTTGCACCGATTGGGAATTTGATAGTAATAATAAATAGGGCACCTCTAAAAATTGGTGATTAGCGGTCGCAGGGGGGCACCCCCGTCTCTGGTTCTCGGTAATTTCTGGATTCTCAATAAGAGATTTTTTAGCCGCTTGAATAAATAGAGGTGCCCTCAATAAATTTACTTGTAACTTTTGTGTTTTGGGCTGGCATTTTGCCGCTGATTTTCCCATTGTATTTGTTCTTGGTAGTGGGCAATCGCCTCCTGATGCGCCTGATCCCCAGCACTCCCCGCCTTGCGAGAATCCAGCTCATTAAAGGCATCCAGACGACCATACAAAATCACCATATCCCCTGGATAAATGATGGTTGAACCTTGGGGTGCACCAATGTATGACCCATCCGCCCGTTGAATCCCCAGCACCAGCATCCCCTCTTGATACAAATTGGTTTCGTGCAACGGTTTATCCGCCAGCCAATCCCCCGGGTCAATTTGCAGTTCCATCACCCCGTAGTCCTCGGAAAGACGCAGAAGACTGGCATAATCCCGGACATCTAGATGCGTCCACCGCCGCAATGCCCAGGCCACCCAATGCGAGAGAAAGCGGTTAAACCAACGATTGGTCGCCAACAGCCACAACAGACCAATACCAAATAACAGCAACAGCAAGCGAGGTAACCATTCTCGGGGTCCCGCTACATTAATAAACGTCAATACCAGTGAAGAAATTACCGTAATAAACCCCGCATTACTAAGAAGCATGAGCCACATCAAAATCCGACGGCGCACCGGATGAGCTACCACTAACTCTGATTCACTCGTTGTAAAGCCCGAACCTGTGATGGCAGAATGTGCCTGAAATTGGGCGACCTCCCGGGATAAACCTGTTAAAATCAACGCTTCCGCCGCAATGCGAGTAATCAACAGCGAGAGGGCAATGGTCAACAGCACAGAAACAAGAGCCGCCACGCCAAATACCTCCAAATGGGATAGGTGATGCCCCTAAGTATTAGATTTGAATTTAACCCAAGAGTAAAGGGAACCTCTACTCATTCATGATTAGCGGTCGCAGGGGGGTACTTCTCCGTAATTTCTGCATTCTCACTAAGAAATTCTCTGCCCGATTGGATAAATAGAGCAATCCCTTTTGAATTTGCAATAAGGGTTGCAGGGGCGCCGCCCCCGTATTTACTCTCTTCTTTGTCCTCGAATTTTTTAGGATTGTTATAAAGTGCCCATAAGGGTACCTCTAAAAATTGGTGATTAGCGGTCGCAGGGGGGCACTTCTCCGTAATTTCTTGCTTCTCGCTAAGAGATTCTGTAGCTACTTGAATAAATAGAGGTTCCCATAATTTAGGATTGCTATGGTTCCATCAACACAACCTCAGGGAGCGTTTACCCAAAATCACACCAAACACGGTACATTAGAGGGCAATGCTTTTGTGTAAACCACTATGCCCCGTGTACTGGTAACGGAACCCATTGACCCGGCTGGAGTTGCCATCCTTTCCCAAGTTGCCCAGGTGGATCAACGCCACAACCTGACTCCCGAGGAACTCAAAGCCTGTATTGGTGAGTACGATGGTCTGCTGGTTCGTTCGGCCACCAAAGTGACGCAAGACATCATTACAGCGGGGCGCAACCTGAAAATCATTGGCCGGGCCGGGGTCGGGGTGGACAACATTGACGTACCGGCGGCCACTCGGCAGGGGATTGTGGTGGTGAATTCCCCCGAAGGGAATACGATTGCCGCCGCCGAACACACGATTGCCCTGATGTTAGCCCTCTCTCGGTACATCCCCCATGCCAATCAAATGGTCAAGGCCGGAGAGTGGAACCGCAAGGAATTTTTGGGTGTGGAGGTTTACAAAAAAACCTTGGGCATCATTGGGCTAGGGAAAATTGGTTCCCACGTGGCGACGATTGCCCGGGCGATGGGGATGCGTCTGCTGGCCTATGACCCCTACATTTCCCAGGAGCGGGCGGAACAGTTGGGCTGTACATTGATGGAGTTGGACGTGCTGTTGCGGGAGGCGGATTACATTACCCTGCACATTCCCAAAACCCCGGACACCACCCATTTAATCAACCGGGAAAGTTTCAAAAAAATGAAGCCCACCACCCGGATCATCAACTGCGCTCGGGGGGGATTGATTGACGAGGTGGCCTTGGTGGATGCAATCAAAGAAGGACGCATCGCCGGGGCGGCTTTGGATGTCTTTGAGCAGGAACCGCCCACCCAAAGTCCCTTGTTATTACTGGGTAAAGAAGTTGTCCTTACCCCACACCTGGGAGCCTCGACGGTGGAAGCCCAGAGCAATGTGGCCACCGATGTGGCGGAGCAGATTCGGGATGTGTTGTTGGGGCTACCGGCTCGTTCGGCGGTGAATATTCCCGGTTTGAGTGCGGAGGTGTTGACCCGGTTGAAACCCTATCTGGAACTAGCGGAAATTTTGGGGAATCTGGCCGGTCAGTTGGCGGGGGGACGGGTGGAGACCCTGGGCGTGCGTCTGCAAGGGGAATTGGCGAATAATGCCAGCCAGCCGGTGGTGATTGCCGCCATCAAGGGGTTACTCGGCCCGGCGTTGCAGGAGCGGGTGAATTACGTTAATGCCGCCTTAGAGGCGAAAGAACGGGGGATTCGGGTGGTGGAAACTCGGGATGAATCGGTGCGGGACTACAGCGGTTCTCTTGTGATTACGGCTCAGGGTACGCAGGGGGAACATAGTGTGGCGGGGGCGTTACTGGGAACCGGGGAACTGCGGATCACCAGCATTGATGGGTTTCCGATTAGCGTGGCTCCCACTCGCTATATGTTGATTACGCTGCACCAGGATATGCCGGGGATTATCGGCAAAATTGGGTCCCTGTTGGGCAGTTTCAATGTGAACATTGCCAGTATGCAGGTGGGGCGCAAATTGGTGCGGGGTGATGCGGTCATGGTGCTAAGTATTGATGACCCTCTGCCGGATGGTGTAGTGAGCGAGGTCGTGCAAATTCAGGGGATTCAGGATGCCTATGTAGTGAATTTGTAAGCGTTAGAGCACCTCTATCAATTCTTGGCGAGAACGATATAGCAATCCTA
>JAUQVQ010000155.1:0-4610 GCA_039794725.1 Gloeomargarita sp. HHBFW_bins_162 | reverse complement strand
ATCATCCAGGCTGACATCATAGCCGGTTAAATGCAGTAAAGCGTACTGCAACATACAGCCGTGCCCGGCCGACAACACAAACCGATCCCGATCCGGCCATTGGGGATTGCGAGGGTTAAATTTCAAAAAATTTTGCCAGAGGACGTAGGCCATCGGTGCCGCCCCCATCGGTAAACCAGGGTGGCCGGACTTGGCTTTTTGCACCGCATCCACGGCAAGGAACCGAATGGTATTGATCGCCAGTTGGTCAAGGTTGGGAGGGGCAGCGACGGTCATAAAATTTACCTCTTGCATTACATCGGCGCAGTCACCCCCCATTGTGCCATAGAGGGGGTATTCGGGGAAGTTGGCCGCGACACATCCTCACCTCGGTCTTTGCTGGAGGGACTCCGAGCCGGCTGGGTGTATCCAGCCCGAAAAAAAACACCGGAGTCGGTTGACCCCGATGGTTGGAATGATGAAATGCTAGAACTAAATTTTAGCAGGTTTATGCACGATGAAGCTAATCATCTGGCACTGCTTGATGTTGTCGAAGGCCACCACTTTGATGTAGGCATCGGGGTACTCGTAGCGGCAGGCTTGCACCTCGTTGAGCACTTCCTGAGTGGTGGTGGCACTGAATAGGGGCAGTTTCCACATGGTCCAGTAGTGTTCTTCAGCCGAGGAGGTTTCGTTAAATTCCACCGCCGGGATGTAGCCCTTGTCAAAGATGTACTGAATTTGTTTGGCGATTTGGGCATCGGTTAAAGGAGGCAGGTAGGAAAGGGTTTCGTACCGCCGTTGTTTGGGCAATGTTTTCATGGTTGCTGTCTCCGTAGTTTACGATTCGAGTTCCGGCCAGGTGGCCGTTTCACTATCCGCTACCTGGGTCATGCGCTCCAGATGGCGTTTTCTCTGCTGGATATTGGCCTGGTGAATTTCGGCTCGCACCATTTCCGGCAGAATATCGAGGATATTGTCCGCCAGGTGTTCCCGCACGGTCATCACCCGCAAGGCCAATTCTTGCCGTTCCCGCAGTAGTTCCTCCAGGTAGCGCTCCCCGTCCTGGATTTTGCCGGTGCTGGAAAATCCGTTCAGCCAAATGGCCAGGGGTGGGTCGGTCTGGGAAAGTTGCGCCACCACCACCCGAACCGCCTGATAGGTGAGATAACTGCTCAGGACATGGCTGGTCTGGCGGGCAATGTGCGGGTAGTCCATAGCCAAAGGGGGGAAACAGGTAACCCTCATGGTGACACAGGTGCGCCGGGTTTGCCCGTTTCCCAATCACAGTACCTAGAGGGTATCCACTGCCTGGAATTCAAACTTAATTTCCTTCCAGAGTTCGCAGGCCGCCGCCAGTTCGGGAGACCATTTGGCCGCTTCCCGGATGACTTGGTTGCCTTCTCTGGCCAAATCCCGACCTTCGTTGCGGGCTTGGATACAGGCTTCCAGAGCGACCCGGTTGGCGGTTGCCCCCGGCGCATTCCCCCAGGGGTGACCCAGGGTACCGCCCCCAAACTGCAAACAGGAGTCATCCCCGAAAATTTCCACCAGAGCGGGCATGTGCCACACGTGAATCCCCCCGGAGGCCACCGGCATCACCCCCGGCATGGAGGCGTAGTCCTGGGTGAAGAAAATCCCCCGCGAGCGGTCTTCTTCCACGTAGTCTTCCCGCATCAAATCCACAAACCCCATCGTGATGTTGCGTTCCCCTTCCAGTTTGCCCACCACGGTACCGGAGTGCAGGTGGTCGCCCCCGGACATCCGCAAACATTTGGCCAGCACCCGGAAGTGAATCCCGTGGTTTTTCTGGCGGTCAATCACGGCGTGCATCGCCCGGTGGATGTGCAGGAGTAACCCCTTATCCCGGCAGAACTTCGCCAGGGTCGTGTTGGCAGTAAAGCCGCCGGTCAGGTAGTCGTGCATGATGATCGGGGTTTTGATGTCAGCGGCGAACTGCGCCCGCTTGAGCATTTCCTCGCAGGTGGGGGCGGTCACGTTCATGTAGTGGCCTTTGATTTCCCCGGTTTCCGCCTGGGCTTTGGCAATGGCTTCTTGCACAAACAGGAACCGATCCCGCCAGCGCATAAACGGTTGCGAGTTGATGTTTTCATCGTCCTTGGTGAAGTCCAAACCGCCCCGCAGACATTCATACACCGCCCGACCGTAGTTTTTCGCCGACAAGCCCAACTTGGGTTTAATCGTACAGCCGAGCAGGGGACGACCGTACTTGTTCAACTTGTCCCGCTCCACCACGATCCCGTGCGGCGGGCCTTGGAAGGTTTTCAAATACGCCACCGGCACCCGCAAATCCTCCAACCGCAGGGCTTTCAGGGCTTTGAACCCAAACACGTTCCCCACAATCGAGGTGAGCATATTGGTGACAGAACCCTCCTCAAACAAATCCAAGGGGTAAGCCACGAACATAAAATACTGATTGTCTTCCCCCGGCACCGGCTCAATGTCGTAACACCGGCCTTTGTAGCGTTCCAAATCGGTCAAATTGTCCGTCCACACCGTTGTCCAGGTGCCAGTCGAAGATTCAGCGGCCACAGCGGCTCCAGCCTCCTCCGGGGGCACGCCCGGTTGGGGGGTCACCCGAAAACAGGCCAATAAATCCGTATCCTTCGGGGTGTAATCCGGTGTGTAGTACGTGAGGCGATAATCTTTCACCCCAGCCTGAAATCCGGCTTGGGCTTGGGTTCGTGGGGCCATATTCCCTAACTCCTTTGCAATGGATGAATGCCGCCCAATCAAATAAAATTCTCCCCATGAAAACGGGATGAACTAGGATTAGGACGGGTTTAATTTCACGTTATCACGAGGGATACACCCCGCAACTTTGAAAGGTTTTATAGCAGTCATAACCAAAAGTTATTTGTTGCTGTTTGTGAAGAAAATTGACGCTGTCACCCCCATTAAATTGGGCATTTTCTCTCTCCCTCTGGAAACTTATTGGAATAATTTATTAAGTTAATCATGATTTTTAATCATTGGCTAAAGTATTGCTAAATGTGGGGTTGAATAACGATTTTGTAACCTAAACATCTGGGCTAGAGTAGGAGTAACTGTTCCGACCGGCGGTAATGCGTGCGCTCTTGGCAACGATGTTCCGGTCTGCCTGTCCCCTGTGTAATCGTCCGGCGCAGGGCTGTTTTTGTCTTGACTGTCAGCGGCAGATCGAAGCGACTCGGTTGGTTGACCCCTGGCAGTTTTGGCAGGCTCCCTTGCCTTTAGTTGCGTGGGGACGGTATCGGGATGCCCTGAAGCGGGTGTTGGGGGCACTGAAATATCATCATCACCCGGAACTGGCTCGTCCCTTGGGGCACTATCTGGGGGATGTGTGGTTGACCGGCGGCCACGGGTTAAAGCAAGCACCGGGGGTAGTGCCGATTCCTATCCATCCCGATAAGCGCAAAAGTCGGGGATACAACCAAGCGGAACTCTTGGCCGTATCTTTTTGTGATTATGTTGGCCTCAAGTTATACAGCGATTTACTCCAGCGGCAAACCAACACCCAGGCGCAACATTACTTATCGGCTCAGGAGCGGGAAGCCAATTTAGCGACTGCGTTTGCCCTGAACCCGGCTCATTCCCATCCCCATCGGCCGCTTTTGATCCTCGATGACATTTACACCACCGGGGCAACGGCGCGCACCGCCCAAACGGTCTTGCGGCAAGCGGGGTTTATGGTAGTGGGAATTTTAGTCGTGGCGACGGGGAAAGCCGATATGCCTGCCAAACCCCAGTTCGTCAAAAAACGCTGAACCCTTACGACCGAACAATAGACCTCTTGCGTCAACGTTAATAACTCAACTCTAAACCCTTGAACAAATCAAGGTTTCTTGGCTTGGGATTTTCTCCCCTCTCCCTTGATGGGAGAGGGGTCGGGGGTGAGGGTGAATATAACAATTTAAGAATCATGCAAGAGGTCTAATACCTAGCCATCCCAGAAGGTTCAAGAACAAAGTTAGGGAGAACCTATGCCCCTACGACCTGTTTCAAAGTCAGAAGGGATTGCTACAGTCAGTTTGGAAATCTCTTCCGGTTTTTTGGGGCACCTCTATTTCTTGAAGCCAAGGAAAAATTCTCTTGCCAGAACGCCCGAATTACTGAGAACTGCGCCCCTGTGACCGCTAATTTACAATTTTTAGAAGTACCCTTTTAGCGATTCCGGTTCACTTTTGAAATATTTTTTTTTGACCTCCTCCAGGTAATCCCCGCTTCAGTGAATAAGTCATAATAACTTTGTTTCGATTGATAAATGACATTATAATTTGTCTCCAAATGAGCGATTAACTCATCTAAATTCCACTGATTCTTAGCTTGCAACCAAGCAATAACTTCTTGCCGTTCTTGAGGTTCTAAATAACTTTTGCGGCCACTATAGCCCAGTTTCAAACCCGCAGTACCCTGTTCATAAAACTCTTGTTTCCAACGGGTGATAAATGACTTATTAACTGACAAAAATTGGCTAATCTCCGCATAAGACTTGCCTTCAAGAGCCATTCGGACTGCTAAAGCCCGTTTCAATTCTCTCGCATCGGGATTGCTACGGATAAACGCAGTTAAAAGCGAAACCATTTCTTCTTTGGTACAAGTCAGCATCATCGTCACCCACACTACCGCTT
>JAUQVQ010000154.1:0-4610 GCA_039794725.1 Gloeomargarita sp. HHBFW_bins_162 | reverse complement strand
TCTTTTTGGATAACGCCAACATCCAATTTTACCCAACGATAGACAAAGGGAATCGTTAAGTACGATTGCAGAACCGATGCCGGTGCGGTTGTGGCAAGGGTTAATTGGATTTCGGGCTGCAGACTCACCAATGCTTGGACAACCGCCAGGGTGCGGGTGATATGACCCAACCCATGACTACTGATGGCAACGTAGAGGTGAGGTGATTTTGCCAATGTTTACCTACATCGTCATTACAGCATATTGGACATCTTCCGGGCGCAAGTGATCCTGAAGCACCTGTCCATCCCGAAACCAGATAATCCGTTCCGCCCGGCGGGCAATATCCGGTTCGTGGGTTACCATCACAATCGTCACCCCCTCCTGGTGCAGTTGGGCAAACAGTTCCATCACCTCGTGGCTGGTGCGGGAATCCAAAGCGCCGGTGGGTTCATCCGCCAGCAAGAGAGCCGGTTGGTTGACCATCGCCCGCGCAATCGCCACCCGTTGCTGTTGCCCGCCGGACAGTTGCGTGGGTTTGTTGTGCAACCGATGCCCGAGTCCCACCTGTTCTAAGGCTAACCGTGCCCGCCGTTGCCGCTCCTGCGGCGGAACTCCCGCATAGATCAGGGGTAAACTCACATTTTCCAGGGCGGTAAGTTGGGGCAACAGGTGAAACTGCTGGAACACAAAGCCAATTTGCCGATTCCGCACCTGCGCCAGTTGCGCCGAGGTACAGCCTGCCACGTTTTCCCCCTGGAGGTAGTAATCACCGCTGGTGGGACGATCCAGGCACCCGATGATGTTCATCGCCGTGGATTTCCCGGAACCGGAAGCCCCCATGATGGCGCAGTATTCCCCCTGGGCAATGCCCAAGGACACGTCCCGCAGGGCATGAACGACATTTTCCCCCTGACCATAGATTTTGCATACGTGTTCGAGTTGAATCAACGCCACCATGCGCCCCACCCCCTAGGTACTGCGTAACGCCACAATCGGGTCAAGTTGAGCCGCCCGTTGCGCCGGAGCTACCCCAAACACCAAGCCAATCGTTCCCGATACGCCCACCGCCAAAGCCACCGCCGACCAAGACACCTGGGCCGACAACGGCGTGACCAGGGCAATCCCCACCACCCCCACCGTGCCGACGAGCGTTCCCAACACGCCCCCGGCGGTTGCCAACACAATCGCTTCCAGTAAAAACTGTTGCAAAATATCGCGTTCCGTTGCCCCAATCGCTTTACGTAACCCGATTTCCTGAGTGCGTTCGGTGACCGAAACCAACATGATATTCATGATCCCAATGCCGCCAACCAACAGCGAAATACCCGCCGTTGCCGCCAATAAAACGGTCAATACTCCCGTCACATTACCCGCAATGGCCACCGCTTCTTTTTGGGTGCGAATGTAGAAATCATCCTCATCGGTAATTTTGTGGCGGCGGCGCAAGAGGTTGGTAATTTGGAATTGGGCGGCACTGACACTGGCTTCATCCCGAGCAGAAACGGAAATAAATCCCACCGTTAATCCGTAGGGGGAACGCCGCCCGGTGAGTTGATTCGCCATGGTGGTCAGGGGAATGTAGGCCGCATCGTCCCGGTTGGTGCCCAAAAATGCCCCTTTGGGTGCCAACACCCCAATCACCTCAAAACTCAGATTCCGCAGGCGGATGCGGTTGCCCAAGGGGGGACGGTCGCCAAACAATTTCACCGCCAAATCGCTACCCAAAACCACCACCCGGCTTTGTCGCTGCATATCCAGTTCGTTAAAAAACCGCCCCTGCGCCAGGTCAAAACTCTGCACCCGAAAAAAATCCGGCTCCGTGCCGGTCACCGTGGTGCGGGTGGTGCGACTGCCGTAGGTGGCCAAAAGATTGTCATTAATCTGCGCCGCCACCCACCGAGCCGCCGGGACTTGCGTGGCAATCGCCTGCGCATCCTCCCAAGTTAAGGTGGCTGGGGGTTCAATCCCCCGGCGCCGGGCATCCTCCCGCCCCGGTACGATGAATAAAACATTCGTGCCCAAGGAGGTAAACTGCTCCTGGGTATAGCGTTGGGCGGCCTGACCCACCCCCACCATGGCAATCACGGCCGCATTACCAATGACAATCCCCAGCACTGTCAGGAAACTGCGGAGACGGTGGGCGGCCAAGGTACGGACGGCCATGCCCAGGGATTCACGAATTTCCATAGCGGGCGCAGGGGGTATAGGGAACAGGGACGGCTGGACGGAGAAATTGTGCCACAGATGGTTTCTTTTTTTACAACTTACCCTTTAATATGTTAGGGATAAAATTGTTCTGGGTGACTGGAGCAAATTTGCCTTTCCTAGCCGATAATGTCTATATATGAGTGTGATGTGCCGGAGTTCGATTCCCCCCTTACCGATGCGGCGGTACCGGCAGACGGTAAATCCGCATTATCATCAATCCATAACCAGGTTGACGTTGTGAGCTATAGTAACGAGATCGTTCCCAGCAGTTTGGCTCGGATTAAAGTCATTGGCGTTGGCGGTGGGGGCGGCAATGCAGTCAACCGGATGATTGCCGGCAATTTGGGGGGCATTGAATTTTGGATCGTCAATACCGATGCCCAAGCCCTCCACAATTCGAGTAACGCCAAACGGCTCCAAATTGGGCAAAAACTGACGCGGGGATTGGGAGCAGGGGGCAATCCGGCCATCGGGCAAAAGGCCGCTGAGGAATCCCGGGAAGAAATTATGGCCGCGTTGGATCAATCCGATTTGGTGTTTATCACGGCGGGGATGGGCGGCGGCACAGGCACGGGGGCGGCTCCCATCGTGGCGGAAGTGGCAAAAGAATTGGGGGCGTTAACCGTCGCCATTGTCACCCGTCCGTTTACGTTTGAGGGCAAGCGGCGGGCGGCGCAGGCGGAAGAGGGCATCAGTATGCTCCAAAGCCGGGTGGATACGTTGATCGTGATCCCCAACGACCGGTTATTAACCACCATCGGCGAATCTACCCCGGTGCAAGAGGCGTTCCGGGTGGCGGATGATATTTTGCGCCAGGGGGTGCAGGGGATTTCCGATATTATTACGATTCCGGGGCTAGTGAATGTGGATTTTGCCGACGTGAAGGCGATCATGGCGGATGCGGGGTCGGCGTTGATGGGGATTGGCACGGGTTCCGGCAAAGGGCGGGCGGCGGAGGCGGCCAATATGGCGATTGCCTCACCCCTGTTGGAATCCTCGATCCAGGGTGCCAAAGGGGTTTTATTTAACATCACGGGCGGTAGTGACCTGAGTTTGCACGAGGTGAATACGGCGGCGGAAACGATTTACAACGTGGTGGACCCGGATGCCAATATCATTTTTGGGGCGGTGTTGGATGACCGTTTGCAGGGGGAGGTGCATATCACGGTGATTGCGACCGGGTTCCAACCGGCTTTGCCCAGTACGGGGCCGCTCCCTCGGACGCAACCCACAGTTCGTCCCGTCACCCCGGTGCCCCAGCCCACCCCCAGTGTTGACATCAAACCCAAACCGGACGACCCCCCGCCAGAAATTGACATTCCTGATTTCCTGAAACGGCGGCGGCCTCGGCGTTAGACCCCGACCCTGCCCCCGCAGTCCTCACCAGAAATGGTAGGATGGCAAGTAGCATTTCCAGGGTAAAACTGTGCTTCAGGCTCCCCGTCCTTTGCCCTTGCCCCTGCCCGTTACCAGCGACCACAGCCGCTTACGTCTCCTGGCCGGTTCAGCCAATATCCCCCTTGCAGAGGAAATTGCCCGCTACTTGGGCGTGGATTTGGGGCCGATTGTCCGCAAACGGTTCTCGGATGGGGAACTGTATGTGCAAATTCAGGAGTCGGTGCGGGGGTGTGATGTTTATCTGTTGCAACCCACCTGCCACCCGGTCAATGACCACCTGATGGAATTATTGATCATGATTGATGCCTGTCGGCGCGCCTCGGCACGGCAAATTACGGCGGTGATTCCCTACTACGGCTATGCGCGAGCCGACCGGAAAACGGCAGGCCGGGAGGCGATTACGGCCAAATTGGTGGCCAATCTCATCACCGGGGCGGGAGCCAGTCGGATTCTGGCGATGGATTTGCACGTGGCGCAGATTCAGGCCTACTTTGATATTCCCTTTGACCATGTGTACGCCAGCAATGTGCTTCAGCAATACATTGTCAGTAAAAATTTGCGGGATTTTGTGGTGGTTTCTCCCGATGTGGGCGGGGTGGCGCGCGCCAGAGCCTTTGCGAAAAAGTTGGACGATGCCCCCTTGGCAATTATTGACAAACGCCGTCAGGAACACAACGTGGCGGAGGTCTTGAATATCATCGGGGATGTGCGGGGGAAAACGGCCATCCTGGTGGATGACATGATTGATACGGGCGGCACGATTGCGGAGGGGGCGCGGTTGCTGATGGAGCAGGGGGCGCAGTCGGTCTATGCCTGTGCCACCCATGCGGTGTTTTCGGGGCGGGCACCCCAGGTGTTGGCGGACAGTGTCTTTACCGAGGTGGTGGTGACCAATACGATTCCGGTGCCGCCGGAGAAGCATTTTCCCCAGTTAAAAATTCTCTCGGTGGCGAATGTGATTGGTGAGGCGATTTGGCGGGTACACGAGGACAGTTCCGTGAGCAGTATGTTCCGGTAGCGGC
>JAUQVQ010000153.1:0-4612 GCA_039794725.1 Gloeomargarita sp. HHBFW_bins_162 | reverse complement strand
CATGAAATCTATTGTTTTACCGGCTCCGATTCATTACGAACTCCTCATGCAGATTCTGGAACGTTATACCCAGGCGGCTCTCGACCATTACCCTAGTCAGCGGCAACAACTCCAAGACCTCCTTGCCACCTTGCGTAAAGCCACCCTCCAACAAGAATACCTAGAAGCCGAATGCCGCCGCTTCGGGTTGACCGTTGAATACCGTTGGTCAATCCACCAAAGCGAGTCCCCTATGAGTAAATTGTAATAATCGGCCAGACGAGAGTAATGCTTCAGTTTTGCCGCACCCCGCCTGATGGTCTGTCCTCTCCACAATTACGGTTGTGCAGAGTAAAAGTAATCCAAACATCCGCAGGTAAATTAAGGGCACCTCTTTGCAACGAAGGGAGAATTCTCTTGCCAGAACGCCCGAATTACGGAGAACCGCGCCCCGGCGACCGCTAATTCACAACAGACCTCTTGCGTCAATAGTTAATCACTCAACTCTAAACCCTTGAACAAATCAAGGTTTCTTAGCTTGGGGTCGCAGGGCGTAGCCCCGTTTTGGTTTTCTCCCCTCTGCCTTGATGGGAGAGGAGTCGGGGGTGAATAGAGCAGTCCTTTTTGGATGGGAAACAAGGGTCGCAGGGCGTAGCCCCGTTTTGGTTTTCTCCCCTCTGCCTTGATGGGAGAGGAGTCGGGGCTGAATAGAGCAGTCTTTTTTGGATGGGAAACAAGGGTCGCAGGGCGTAGCCCCGTTTTGGTTTTCTCCCCTCTCCCGTGTTGGAAGAGGAGTCGGGGGTGAATAGAGCAGTCCTTTTTGGATGGGAAACCAGGGTCGCAGGGCGTAGCCCCGTTTTGGTTTTCTCCCCTCTGCCTTGATGGGAGAGGAGTCGGGGGTGAATATAACAATTTAAGAATTATGCAAGAGGTCTAATTTTTAGAGGTGCCCTTAGAATACTTTGTCATGCTAGTTAATATACAATAATCATAAAGTCCAGGGTCAAAAAACTAATTTTGTACGAGGCAATGTAACCATTCAAAACTAAATCATCCTTGATTAAGAAAGGGTTAAGAATAAATTAAAAATTTCTAGGATATGGGTTTGGGGTTGACAGAGCGGATTTTTTTGTAACAATGAAGGGGGATGAATGCCCATTGTGTTTAGCTCCTAGTAGGGGAGGATTTAAATCATGCGGACAACAACAAAGGTTTTGGCTCTGGCCGCTACTGCCGCCCTGACGGCTGGTATTGCGGGTGTGGGTCAGGTGGTCGCCCAGAGTCGGGCCGTCGTGAGAGTGGATGGTTCCAGTACCGTGTTTCCCGTCACCGAAGCGATGGCGGAAGAATTCCAAAAGACCAAACGGGGTCAGGTGCAGGTGACCGTTGGGGTATCCGGTACGGGCGGTGGCTTCAAGAAGTTCTGCAACGGGGAAACTGATATTTCCAACGCCTCTCGTCCCATTTCTAAGCGGGAAATTGAGGCCTGCCGGGCCAAAAACATCACCTACTTAGAGCTGCCGATTGCGTTTGATGCGCTGACTGTGGTGGTTAACCCCAGAAACAACTGGGTGAGGCAGTTGACCGTTGCTCAACTGAAAACCATGTGGGAGCCGGCGGCGCAAGGGAAAATCCGCACCTGGAACCAAGTTGACCCGAGTTGGCCGAATCGCCCCTTGCGGTTGTTTGGACCCGGTACAGATTCGGGTACCTTCGACTACTTCACGGAAGCGGTGAACGGTAAATCCAAGGCCAGCCGCAGTGACTTCACCGCCAGCGAAGATGACAACGTGCTAGTTCAAGGGGTGGCCACGGATGTGGGTGCCCTGGGTTATTTCGGGTTTGCCTACTTTGAAGAAAATGCTAAGCGGTTGCGGGCGGTACCCATCGTGAATGCTCAAGGGCGGGCAGTGATGCCGTCTCGGAAAACGGTGGAGGATGGTTCCTACAATCCCCTGTCTCGGCCTATGTTCATCTATGTGAGTTCCGAGTCTTTGAGGCGGCCGGAAGTGCGGGAATTTGTGGAATTCTACCAACGGAATGGGGTGAAGCTGATCCCCAAGACTGGGTATATTCCTCTGCCCACCCGTGCCTATACCGCCAACTTGGACAGCATCCGCCGGAACCGGACGGGTACGGTGTTCGGGGGTGAAAACAAAGTGGGCCTGACCATTGACGAACTGTTGAAGATGGAACGGGTCAACTAGGTTACTTCCGGGTGGGAGAATTCTCAGTGAGTTCTCCCGCCCTGTGTTATGGTGAACTTGAGCTTTTGTGTGGAGTACTTGGGGCTATGACGTCAGCAGATCAGGGTTTTGCTAGTTACGAACAGCAACGGTTTCGGAGCCTCTGGATGAATCGGATCATGCAGAGTTTGACTGGAGCGTTTGCCTATTTTTCGATTGTGGTAACGGTGGGGATTACCCTGATCTTGTTTCTGGAAAGTATTTTATTTTTTCGCAAACTAGCTCAGGAGGGGCATTCGTGGACGCTTTTGTTTCGGCAAACGGATTGGACGCCTCTGTTTGAACCGCCTCAATTTGGGATTATTGCTATTATCGCCGGAACCTTTATCACCTCACTGATTGCCATGATTGTGGCGCTTCCGGTGGGGTTGATGAGTGCTATTTTCCTAAGTGAATATGCACCTCCTAAGGTACGTATGGTGTTGAAACCGATTTTGGAGATTCTGTCGGGGATACCGACGGTGGTGTATGGATTTTTTGCCCTGTTGGTGGTGGGGCCGGCGTTGCAACAAATTATTCCCAATGGTGAGGAGATTGTTTCCGGGTTGAATGCCACGAGTGCGGGGTTTGTGATGGGGATTATGATTACTCCGTTGGTGGCTTCCCTGAGTGAGGATGCGATTTATGCGGTGCCCAATCTCCTGCGGGAAGGTGCTTATGGGTTGGGGGCAACCAAGTTTGAGACGATTGTGAGTGTGGTGATCCCCTCGGCGTTGTCGGGGATTGTGTCGGCGTTTATTTTGGCGGTTTCCCGAGCGGTGGGGGAAACGATGATTGTGGCGTTGGCTGCGGGGCAAAATCCGGCTTTGAATCTGAATCCCCTGCAACCGGTGATGACCATTACGGCCTTTATTGTGCAGGTGAGTTTGGGGGATACGCCGTCGGGGTCGCTGGCCTTTTACAGCATTTTCTTGGCGGGGTTTATCCTGTTTTTGATGACCCTGATATTGAATATCTTGGCGGATCGGTTTGTGCGGAAGTTCCGGTTGGTTTACTAAGGTGAGGTGCCAGCGATGACGATTTCTTTACCCCAATCCGAAGGCAATTTTCGTTCCAACTATGAGCAACGGAAATTTCAAACCAATGTCTTCATGGTGGTGACATTTATCGCCACAATTTTTGGCTTGTTTTTCCTCTCGATTTTGTTGTACGACGTATTTAGCCAGGGTTTGCCGTATTTTAACTGGAAGTTTTTGACGACCTTTCCTTCCCGTGATCCGGCAGAAGCAGGGATTTTATCGGCACTGGTGGGTTCGATTTGGTTGATGTTTTTGATCCCAATTTTTGCGTTTCCGCTGGGGATTGGGGCGGCGGTGTATATGGAGGAGTATGCCGACCGGGACTTGTGGTACAACCGCATTTTGGAGATTAATATCTCGAACTTGGCTGGTGTGCCTTCGATTATTTACGGGTTGCTGGGGTTAGAACTGTACGTCCGGTTTCTGGAGCCGATTACCAAGGGGCGGACGTTGCTGGCCGGGGCATTGACCCTATCCACCTTGGTCTTGCCGGTGGTTATTATTTCCACGCGGGAGGCGATTCGGGCGGTGCCTCGGGACATCCGGGAGGCGGCTTTTGGGGTGGGGGCGACCCGCTGGCAAACGATTTGGTATCACGTGCTCCCGATGGCGTTTGCGGGGATTTTAACGGGGACAATTTTGGCGCTGTCCCGGGCGATTGGAGAGACGGCTTCGTTGATTACCTTGGGGGCGTTGACGTTTATTGCCTTTTTGCCGCCTTGGCCGGTAACGACGGCGGTGAATGAGGAGGGGGCTGTGATCATTGAAAAGGTAACGGTGGGGTTGGGGTCGTTTATTGAGGCCTTACAGACTCCCTTCACCGCTTTACCGATTCAAATCTTTAACTGGGCGGGTCGCCCCCAGGTGGAGTTCCATAAGGTATCAGCGGCCGGGATTATTACCCTCCTGGGTTTGTTGGTGGTGATGAACTCGGTGGCAGTATTTTTGCGGGCACGGTTCCAGGTCAAGAAGTAGGACAAGGGCTTTTGGCAACAAGGGTCGGCCAGGCTACCCTCACCCCCGACCCCTCTCCCATCAAGAGAGAACGGTACGACCCCAAGCCCAGAAACCTGGATTTGTTCCAGGGTTTAGAGTTGCGGGAACCTCTATTAATCCAAAGTCAGCCAGCGGTCGCAGGGGCGTAGCCCCCGTCTTTGGTTCTCCGTAATTCCTGGATTCTAACCGCGAGATTCTTTTCCTGATTGAATAAAGGGCACCTCTAAAAATTGGTGATGAGCGGTCGCAGGGGCGTAGCCCCCGTCTCTGGTTCTCCGTAATTCCTGGATTCTAACCGAGAGATTCTTTTCCTGATTGAATAAAGGGCACCTCTATTAATTAGTAATTAGCGGTCGCAGGGGCGCAGCCCCC
>JAUQVQ010000152.1:0-4612 GCA_039794725.1 Gloeomargarita sp. HHBFW_bins_162 | reverse complement strand
GGGCTGCGCCCCTGCGACCGCTCATTGGCAATTTTTAGAGGTACCCTTAAGTCAATTAAGGACACATCTATTTATTGAAGCAAAGGAAAAGTTCTATTGCCAGAATGCCCAGATGACGGAGAACCAGAGACGGGGGCTGCGCCCCTGCGACCGCTCATTGGCAATTTTTAGAGGTACCCTTAAGTCAATTAAGGACACATCTATTTATTGAAGCAAAGGAAAAGTTCTATTGCCAGAATGCCCAGATGACGGAGAACCAGGGGCGGGGGCTGCGCCCCTGCGACTGCTCATTGGCAATTTTTAGAGGTGTCCTTTATTCAATCAGAAAAAGAATCCCTTAGTTAGAATCCAGAAATTACCGAGAACTGCACCCCTGCGACCGCTCATTGATAATTTTTAGAGGTACCTTAGAGATGATTGAGGTCTGTGTTTCTGTGACCGTTGATTTTGAACAAGATTAACGTTTTCTTAACCCACACTGAAAATTGAGTTTGTACAATAACACCTGTATCCAAGCGAGTGAGAACCATGAGCATTACCCGGCGGGAGGCTTTATTGTTTCTGGCAAGCGGTTTGGGGGCGGTGGCGTTGGGTACCGGGGCAACCCAGGCGGCTAAGCCAATGAATTTGAAATTTCGCCCGTTGATGGGAGTCATCCCTTTACCCACCGATGGCCTGACCGGGGAACAACAAAAAACCGCTTATCACAAAGTCGAAGTTCGGGATGAATTGGTATTGCCGGAAGGATACACTTATGAAGTCATTGCCAGTTGGGGGGATAAGTTAGGTAATGGCCGATTTGGCTACAACAATGATTATTTATCTTTTGTAGTGGGTGATGCAAATCAGGCGTATTTGACGATTAATTTTGAATACATTAGTGCCCGCACTTGGATGGAAACCTATGGGCAAGTGATCGGGCAAAATTTGCCGTTTATGGAATTGCAAAAAGCCTTAGAAAAAGGGTCAGTGGATGCCTACAGTATGCCCAATGACAGCCCCTTAAAAGCCCAGATTCAAAAAGTAGCGGTGGCCGCCTTAGAGGATTTGGGCATTGGGGTGATGACCCTGCGGCAAGAGGGCAATCGCTGGGTGAAGGCTTCCAGTCCGGCTGACCGACGCATTACCGGCATTTCCGGCTGGCAGGATGGGAATTATCTGGGGGCAACGGGGCCGGCGACGCTCATTTTCCGTAAGACACAGGGGCAGGGTTATCTGGACAACCTAGGCACAAAAATCATTGGCACGTTTGGCAATTGCGCGGGCGGCACCACCCCCTGGGGCACGGTGTTGAGTGCCGAGGAGAATTTCCAGTATCTGGTCGCTGAGCCGGTCTATAGCGATGGCACGTCTTTCCCACCGGGAACCCGTCCCTTTGCGATTGCCGATGGGGAACTGGCGGGGCATGGCAGTGCTTTGGGCTTAGCGGGCAATAAGTACGGGTGGATTGTCGAAGTTGACCCGGCCAATCCCAACGACCGGGGCACCAAACACACCTGGTTAGGCCGTTATCGTCACGAAGCGGTAGGGGTGCGGGTCGTACCGGGGAAACCCATTGCCTTTTACTCCGGCTGTGACCGGCGGGGCGGGCATCTGTACAAATTTGTCAGCCGGGATGTGGTGCGTAACCCCAAAGACAAAAGCAATTCCCGTTTGTTAACCGAGGGGATGCTCTATGCGGCCAAATTCAACCCGGACGGTACGGGACGGTGGATTCCCCTCACCCCGGAAACGCCCGTCAACCCCGACCCACCCGAAGTTCACGCAGGCGGTTTGATTAACCTGCCCAAACGTCCCGAAGGTGGCTTTGCCCCGGTGCAGACGACCCGCGAGGTGGAGCAGTACAAACAGCAGTACAAAACCTTGGGGGATTTGTACACTGGCAGTCGGGAAGAAAAGCAAGGGGCGATTTTGATTGATGCCCACTATGCTGCCAATGCCGCCGGAGCGACTTGTACGGCTCGCCCGGAAGATACGGTGATTGCCGAAGATGGCACGCTGTATATTGCCTTTACGTCCGGTAGCCCCAGTAGTGTGGATGGCGGGCCGGATGAGCGAGTGTTTGTGGGGCCGTACAATCAACGCTCGTATGAACCCGGTTGGATCATGGCTCTGCGGGAACAAAACGGCGAACCAACGGCGATGACCTTCACCTGGCAACTGGTGGCGACAGGCGGCGAAGCGAATCTGGACGGGGGTGGATTTTCCAACCCGGATAACCTGATGGTGGACCCGGCGGGGAATTTGTGGATGGTTACCGATATGTCCACTTCCCGCCTGAATAATCCGGCGGCGATACCGGGAACCGGGCGGTTCGGCAACAATACGATGTGGTTTATCCCGACCCAGGGGGCGCAGGCGGGGCAAGCGTTTTTGTTCGCTATTGGTCCGATGGAATGTGAATTGACCGGCCCCTACTTGAGTGATGACCGCAAAACCCTGTTTCTGGCGGTGCAGCATCCCGGCGAAGCCCTCGGCACCCGCAAAGATGGAGCCAAACGTACCCTGGAGGTTCGCATGGTCAACAAAGATGGGGAACGGTTTATGCAGGAGCGGGTCGTGCCCCAGGGTTCCAACTGGCCTGCGAAGACTGCCAATGCCCCCCCCAAACCGGCCGTGGTGGCGATTCGCCGCGTGGACGGGCAACCAATTGCCTAGAGCCGGGAACTCCTAGACCTCTGGCGTCAATGTCAATAACTCAACTCTAAACCCTTGAACCAATCCCGGTCTCTTGGCTTGGGTAAGCCCCCGTTTGGGATTTTCGCCCCTTTCCCGTCAAGGGAGAGGGGTCGGGGGTGAATAGATCATGCACGAGGTCTACTGACTCGCCATTGGTTGGTTTAACCGCCGTTTGCGGGCATAGAGTTGGATCGCCGCCGCCATCGCTATCACTAACCCCACCACCGCCCAGGTTGTGATGCCCAAAGGAAAGTTATTTTTGAACACCGCCAGCAGGACAATCACAAAGAGCAGAACAGTGGGAGCCTCATTAAACGCCCGCAACTGCCCACTCGTCCAGGTGCAGGTGCCTTGTTCCAGTTGATGGAGCAACCGCCCGCAATAGAAATGATAGGCCAACAACAAAGCAACCAAGGTTAACTTCAAATGCAACCACCAGTCCCGCAACAGGGACCGTTCCACGACCAACAACCCCACCGCCATCGCTACCGTTAAAATCATGCCGGGAGTTGTGATGATATTATACAAACGTTTTTCCATGAGGTTGTACTGGGCTTTGAGAATGCTCTGTGCCGGTTCCGGTTGGGTTTGGGCTTCTACGTGGTAGATAAACAGACGCACCAGGTAAAACAGTCCGGCAAACCAGACCACCACGCCGATAATATGCAGGGCTTTGAACCAAGAATAGGCCATACTCAGAGGTCACAGGAGTTGCGTTTCTACTATGGTAGCGTTCGGGGACGGGCAGAGATTTTTGTTGCACAATGTCACAATAGAACTAGGCTGTTGTAGGTAAGGCGTTGACCCCCGCTCCGAGTGAACTTTTCCCTTTTGCCCTGGATGAGTTTCAACTCCAGGCGATGAATGCTCTGGCGCAGGGGCGTTCGGTGGTGGTGTGTGCGCCGACGGGTTCGGGGAAAACCTTAGTTGCTGAATATGCGATTCATCGGGCGTTGTACCAGGGGGAACGGGTATTTTACACCACGCCCTTGAAGGCTTTATCCAATCAAAAATTTCGGGATTTTCGCCAGCAATTTGGGCAGGAAATGGTGGGGTTACTCACGGGGGATGTGTGCATTAACCGGGATGCTCCCATTGTGGTGATGACCACCGAGATTTTTCGCAATATGCTCTACGGCACGCCGATTGGAGAGGTGGGCACATCATTAACCGGATTAAATGCGGTGATTTTGGACGAATGCCACTACATGAATGACCCGCAACGGGGGACGGTGTGGGAAGAAACGATTATTTATTGTCCCCAATCGGTGCAGGTGGTTGCCCTGTCCGCCACGGTTGCCAATAGTCGAGAACTCACCCAATGGATCAGCCAAGTCCACGGGCCAACGGAATTAATTTATTCGGATTTTCGCCCCGTGCCGTTGCAGTATTTTTTCGGTAATGATAAGGGGATTTTCCCGCTGTTAAATGAGGAGAAAACCGGCCCGAATCCCCGCTTAAAATTACGCCGTTCCACCGGGGATCGCCAGGGTATTCCCGACATCACGATGGTGGTGAAAACGCTGCAGGAATGGGATTTACTGCCAGCGATTTATTTTATTTTCAGTCGGCGGGGCTGTGACCAGGCGGTGCAAGCGGTGCGGGAGTTGGATTTGCTCACGCCAGCGGAGTCGGCGACCCTGCGGCAACAGGTGGATGATTTTCTCAGCCGCAACCCGGAACTCTACCAACCGGGGGCGATGTTGGATGCCCTGTACCGGGGGATTGCCGCCCACCATGCCGGGGTGTTGCCCCCGTGGAAAGCCTTGATTGAAACCCTGTTTCAGCAGGGGTTGATCCGGGTGGTGTTTGCGACGGAAACCTTGGCCGCCGGGATCAATATGCCTGCCCGGACGACGGTGATTGCCAGCTTATCCAAACGCACGGACCGGGGGCATCGGTTGCTGTTTCCTTCGGAATTTTTGCAGATGGC